>JAIRRK010000072.1 GCA_031256015.1 Dysgonamonadaceae bacterium | reverse complement strand
TTTTCATTTACAGACTTAGTTGTCTTTCTTGCAACGGACGCTCTGCAGGTACGACCGGGGGGCATTGCCCTGGGACACTTCCTCTAAGTCGTGGCCCAAGGCCCGGGCCCACGCGTCTGAGCTACTGCGGGAACTACTCGACCAGAAGTACGTGTACTCCCCGAAGCCGTAGCTGCCACCAGTGTACACGAGGCCCACGAGCAACGCGTCAAACCCGCTCTGGTCGGCAGGCTTACTGGCGCCATCGGGATCAGTAGTAGTTACTGGCGTCGCGCTTCTCATCTTCTTCCCGATACTACCCGTACCTGCAAGAGTTGAGTAGAGGCCGGTCACATCGTTGCCAATCACACTCGTCAAATCACTCCAATCCTTATCGCTCGGAAGATACCATCCGTCGGGGCAAACGCCCAGTACCCTTGTATAAGTTTCGTCGTAGGCCTTGCCGCCTTCGTCGCCGTTGGCTGAGCCGGCCCCGTTTGTTGCCGCCGCCCAATTATAAAGCAAGCCGTAAACTTGATTTCCGTTGTTCCATGCGGTTTTTCTCGCGGTTGCATCAGTGCCGTCTGTGCCAGGATAGGTATAATCAGTGTCCTCGTCTAATCCGCCTGAATAACGCAGGTTCTCCAACATCCATATACCCGCAGTACCGAAATTACCTGTAAGGTAGGTTTCATTGTCTCTGAGGTCTTTCAGCACACCCACTTCTCCGGGAACGAGGGGGTCGAAGTCACCGTCACCAATCGTAAACGTTGTCCACTTCACGCCGTTCCACACGTAAAGGCCGCGGCCGGTATTTATGTTCGTATTGTAAACTATCGCCCCTGTAAGCTCGGTATTATTGTCCTGCTCATTAGCAATGCCTACGAAAACACCGCCGGGTATCTTTTCCAAATCGGTCAGCGATACATTGGACAACAGCAATACGCCTTTCGCCGTACTGTTCAAATCCAATAACGCGCCATCCTTCGGGTCCGTCATTCCGCCTATCGTCACTTGTGCTTTCGCACTTGTTGCGCTTGTCATGACAAGCGTCAGCGTTAATAAAAAAACTTTTAATTTCATATTTGAATCGTATTATAAATTGTGTTTGATTACTCTTGTTTGTTTTTTGTTTGTCGTTTATGTGAGTCGCTCTCACACGAGCGTGTTAGTCGGTCTAACATGTACGTGTGATGCAGTCTCACACGGGCGTGTGAGTCGCTCTCACCTGTTCGTGTGCTTCCGCGGCACAGGGGAGTGTGCTTCCTCAGCAATAAACCGAGCGGAAGATTATGTATATATAATGTGTGTGTGTGTGTGTGTGTGTGTGTGTGTGTGTGTTTAAGAAAATATCGGTAGCACGCAAATATTGCGTGTTAAATATATTAAAACAATTGTAGTAAAAGTCCGTCATTTCTTAAATGTTAACATTATACGCCGACAAAGATACGTCTTTTTACTTTTCCGTCAAAGAAAATATAAAAACTTTAATTAGTTGATGCTTCTTCTTTGTCTTGATACAAAGAAGAAGAATAAAGCACAACTCGGGGGGCGAACAAGAAAAAAGGGATACAATCTCTTGTATCCCTCGACAAACAACTCTTAATCATTCCTTTTTCATTTCAAGACTTACATTTTCTTTACCGACACGGATTTTTCTTCCTTTGAAACTTTTGTCGACGGAGAACCGTACTTTTCCAATTGTTTTTCCAAGTCTTCTATTTTTTTCTCCTGATTATTGATTACCGTCATCAAAGAATTTAATTCTTCGACTCCTACTCCTTCCGGAAACTGTCCGTGTACCCGACTGATGAAATCGCTTAAAACATTCATGTAATTATTGAATGCATCGTAAGCACTTTCGTAAGGACTGAAAACACTGGGTCCCGGAAAGTGTTTTGTGCTCATATAGTTGAAATGGTCGCTTGCCTGTAGATAATTCCAATCCTGTAAGATTCGACGGTCTTTTACCAACTGAACTTTTTCCGAAATATCATAGAGTTTTTTAAGTGCTTCCTGCTGCATGACATTTCCCAGCCAAGAGGAAACGTCTTTCTCTTCTCCCGCCCACGAACAGGGATAAGGAACGACCAACTGACCGACACTTTTCAGTGTATCGGAGACTTCCGAAGGGGTAGAAAACGAAATTCCTTTTGCCAACGCAAACCGAGGAACGGCTCTGAAAAATTCAAAGATACCTGTTTCGGCTTGTTGCAAACTGCCCAGGACATCGTAATTCAGAAAAATATTGATTAATTGCTCCGACCCGGGAGTGGAGGCAATCCAGTTAACCAGTTTGTCGGCGACCAAAGGATATTCACTCCAGTTGTAGTTGGAGAAACGATAAGAAATATCATCGCTGAATTTCATGTTGCGCGTCAACAGATTCAGTCTGTGAGCCGTCGCTGACGAATAAAGGTAATTGGGACTTTTCCATCCCAATACGTGTTTTGCACCTTCAACCAGCATGGCTTTGAATCCCATTTTAGCAACCAAAGGAGCTATTTCGTCGGAATAAATTAATTCCGTATTACGAAAAACAGTCGGAACTTGTCCGAAAAGGTCTTTTATCTTATTGCGATGCAAATTCACCTGTCGTTCAAACTCTTTAGGGTCGCCGATTGAAGCTAAGGAATGATTGTAGGTTTCCGCCAAAAATTCCACGCATCCGGTTTTGGCTAATTCTTTGAGTTGCTCGACGGCTTCGGGAACATACATTTCCATTTGCTCCAATACGATTCCGGAAAGCGAAAAGGCCACCTTGAACTTACCGTTGTATTCTTTAATCATATCCAGTAACAGCGCGTTGGCAGGAAAATAAGTTCGATGAGCTACCCCTCTGATGATTTCTTCGTTCGCGAAATCGTCGTAATAATACGTATCGGCACCTATATCAAAAAAACGGTATCTCTTTAAGCGAAAAGGTTGATGAATCTGGAAGTAAAAACATATAGTTTTCATGATAATTTATTTTTTATTTGTTTAATACTTGATTATAGATGGAGCGAACGTTCCATCCGGCTTTTTCCCACGTAATTCCGTCGACTTCTTTTTTCCCTTCTTCCTGTAGGTATTTGGACATCGACGAATAAGTGATGATGGAATACATGGCATCAGCCATTGCTTCAATATCCCAGTAATCTATTTTAACGGCATTGTCCAAAATTTCGGAACATCCCGATTGTTTTGAGATGATTGTCGGAACGCCGCATTGCATGGCTTCCAAAGGCGAAATACCGAATGGTTCCGATACGGAAGGCATCACATAAACATCGCTTGATTTCAATATCTCATACACTTGAGTTCCTTTCATAAATCCGGTGAAATGGAATCGGTCGGAAATACCTCTTTGTGCGGCTAAACGAATCATTTTATTCATCATGTCTCCGTTTCCGGCCATGACAAAACGAACATTATTGGTTTTTGAAAGCACTTTTGCAGCGGCTTCGACAAAATACTCAGGCCCTTTCTGCATGGTTATTCTTCCCAAAAAAGTAACGACTTTATCTTCGGTTCCTTTTTTTGATTGAATGGCTGCAACTTCGGTAGTCATAGGCTCTACGGCATTATGAACCGTTGTTACTTTTCGCGGGTCTTGGTTGTATTTTTCAATAACCGTATTTCGTGTAAGATTACTTACCGTAATAATGTGATCGGCCTGATCCATTCCGTCTTTTTCTATTCCGTAAACGGTAGGATTTACTTTTCCTCTGCTTCGGTCAAAATCGGTTGCATGCACATGGATAACCAAAGGTTTACCGGTTACCTGCTTGGCATGGATTCCGGCCGGATAAGTCAGCCAATCGTGAGAGTGAATAATATCCAAATCAATTGTACGGGCGATTACACCGGCTACAATGGAATAATTGTTTATTTCTTCGAGAAGATTGTTCGGATAACGACCCGAAAACTCGATACATCCCAAATCATTTATCGGATAATACGAAAAATCGGCGTAAATATGGTCTCTTAAATCGTAATACAATTGCGGATCCATGTATTTTCCGATCCGATTTTTCACATCGTCAAAATTCACATCCCTCCAAACGATAGGAGTATTGCCGGCGCCTATCAGTTGCAAAAAACTCCGGTCTTCATCGCCCCAGGGTTTAGGCATTACAAAAGTAATATCCATATCCGGTTGCAGGGACATTCCCTTCGTCAATCCGTAACTGGCAGTTCCTAAACCTCCTAAAATATGCGGAGGAAATTCCCATCCAAACATTAACGCTCTCATCTCTTCTTTTTTTTATAATTGAACACGATGTAATAAATCGATTAATGTTCAATTTTCGTATAACTTTCCATTAATTTCAGTATCCTTAAAACTTCGGCAACGTTTGTTGCGAACGAAATGGCACCTCTTCCCATAAACGGGGGATTTCCGTCGAAAACCTCCGAAAGAGTTCCAATACAATGAATATTTATTTCCTCGTCCAATCCTATCAGCATCCTTTCAATAAAGGAGATGCCGCTGTATTGATACAGTTTCAGATAGGCCTCAAGATAAGGACCTAACAGCCAGGGCCAAACGGTTCCTTGATGATATGCCAAATCTCGTTCGGGCAAAGCTCCCAAGTAATAGGGTCGATACCCCTCACTTTTGGGACTTAAAGAACGGATTCCTTTCGGTGTCAACAATTCCCGGGTTACGATATTCAAAACCTTTCCTTTTTGGCTTCTGTTTAACGGAGAATAATCTAACGAAACGGCAAACAGCATATTCGGACGCACGCTCCAATCGATATAATTACCGTCCACGTAATCGTATAAATAGCCGTGTCCGTTCAAAAAGGTTTCGACAAACGAGACTTCTGTTTTTGCCGATATTTCGTCCAATAACTCTTTTCTGTCGGTTTCTTCATTCAGTTCGGCTAATTCGGCAGCGAATTTCAGCGAATTATACCACAAAGCATTAAATTCAACTATATAACCCGAACGAGGGACAATCGGTTTACCGTTCATTGTCGAATTCATCCATGTTATTGCTTTTTCTTTTCCTTCGGAATAAACAAGGCCGTTCGGGTCTAATTTCAGATTTTCGTGTTTGTTTTCTTTTATATAGTCAACAATATCCTGAATCAGTTGTCCGTAATTTTTGTTACATTCTTCTTTTGATGTGTATTTTGCATATCGTTGCAGCGACCAAATCGTCCACAACAAAATATCGGGTAAATCTATTTCTTGAATTATCTCGTCGAGAGAAGCGTTATCCATGAAACGACGAAGAGCCGGGATGGCCGCATTCATCATTTTTTCAAACCGTGGAATATCATCTATTGCTAAGGTGCATCCCGGCATGGCTATAAATAAATCCCGTGCTCTGACCTTAAACCAAGGATAACCGGCTAAAAGATACATTCCCTTTTCATCGGGACGATAGTAAAATTGCTGAGCCGAATTTTTCAAACAATTAAAGAAGCTGTTTCTCGGCGTTCGCATTTTCAGTTCTTCCGCGAATTGACTTTCTATTGCAGCCGGATCGACACAAGAATCTCCTCCTGCAAAATAAATCGATTCTCCTTTTTTAATCTCCATTTCGAAGTATCCCGGAACGTATAAATCTTCTTTATAAGGGAATCCGCGCTCTTGTTCTTTTACGTATTCGATATTTTTATACCAATCCGGTTGAAACACGAATTTCACTTTTTTATTGAATTGCATGTGCAACTCCGGATAACCTTCGTACATACTTGTTTTAATGCCATTACCGATTTCCGTATAATCCCGGGAAGCAATGGAATTGGCCCAAGTTAGTTCATTTACGTTTCTAAATGCGAGAAAAGGACGAAAACGCAAAATAGTCGGAGAATGTGCGTCCATCAGCGTATATTTGATTAATATGCGATTAGCGGAGGCCGAAAGTATTTTTTCTTTCGACAACATGACACCCCCTACCCGATAGATAGAACGAGGAATTTGTTCCGAGTCAAACTGACGGACGTATTTATGTCCGTTAGGACTGAAATGACCATTATCATATTGGTGTATTCCCAAATTAAATTCCGCTTCATGTTGAATGACCGTTTCATCCAAAGACGACAATAAAACATGATTATCCGAATCTATCGCGGGAACGGGGCATACTAACAATCCGTGATACTTGCGAGTATTACAGTCAATGATGGTAGTGGAATGATAAGCACCTCGTCTGTTAGTCCTTAATATTTCTCTTTTTAACGACTCTTCCAGGTTAATAAGAAGTGTCTTTTCAAATTTAAGATATCCCATATTAATTTAATATAATGAGTATTAATGTGGTTGAAACACGAAAATTACAATAAAATTTTATCATCTGCAAAAATAGAATCCTTTTTTTACTCCTGCAATAAATTCGATTCATTCTAAAAAATAAAATTTGAGGAAATTTCACATACTAAAGAGCTGTTTCTTTCAAATCTTTTTGTATATCCCTTTCTGCATCAAAAGAAGGCCAACTGCACCCGGAATCAAATTTGGCGAATGAATGAAAACATTGTTTGCAAGTGTACGTTCCTTTTTCCAAAATCACTCTTATTTTCTTCTTTATGTCAAATCATTCCGTGCCATTATCGCCGGGTTTACAAATACGAAAAATTAAATGCAATTGTCTCATTTTCTTTTGATTAAAAAATGCTTATTGGAATTGTAAAGATAAATATTTATCCTATGTTTCCCGAAATATCGGTATTAAAAAATGTTGACTCAACAAAAAAACATTATTTTCATTCTTCAAAATAATTTGATACATTTGTTCCCGGTTATGAAAGAAAAAAACAAGAAAATATTCATAAAAATCTTATTACTTGCTGCCGTATTTTCCTTAATTACATCGGTTGTGAACCTTGTTTTGACTGTCGGAATCAAAACGAAGTTTGAGAAGGATATGATTGCGGGAGTAACGAAAGCAACCAATGGGCTTTATGCGCTGAAAATAGGCGATATTGAAGTCAGTATGCTGCAAAAATCGATTTTACTGAAAGATATTTCTTTCGATGTAGCGGAAGAACGATTGAACAGCCTCGTCAAAAAGGACAGCTTGCCTCGATATTACGGTTCGCTTCAGGTGAAAGAACTTCACTTTAACGGATTGGGAATTAATTATAGAAAAAGCATAAGGAAAAGAAAACTTTCTCTCGACAAAGTCAAAATTGTTCAACCCGAATTGACAATCATAGATACCGGAAACAATCGACCCGGAACAAAATCGGTGAACTCTCCCTACGATATGATTTCTCCTTACTTGGGTGAATTGCTTATTTCAAGCATCGAATTAACCGACGGAGAACTTCATTATAAGGAGGAAAATAAAAAAAATACAACTTCATTGTCAATCTTTAATCTCCGTTGTGAGGCCGAGAAATTCAAAATAGATTCGGTAAGCAGGAAAAAAGCCCGCGCTCTGTACAGCGAAATTTTTACGTTATCGGCAGATTCATCGCGGATGTATTTTCCGGATAAAGTGTACACTTTAAGTACCGGAAAATTAACTGTTTCCGGTGCCGACTCGCTGATACAAATCTCAGATATCGATTATTCATCTACGGTTCCCAAATGGAAGTCGGCATACCTGCACCCGAATCATGCCGATTGGATGGATGTCAAAGTGGGTGAAATCTTGCTGAAAGGTATTGATTCGGAAAAGTATATGAACAATAAAACAGTGTTGGCGGACAGCGTTCTTATTTCGGGTGTCTATTTCAAAAGCTGCAAAAACAAGAACATTCAGGTCACGCCCAAAAAGACGCCTTTAATTTACGAGTCCGTACAAAAATTTCCCGTTCCTTTTTTTATTTCGTATCTCAAAGCATCCGATTTCAATGTCGAATACGAAGAATTGGATAAAAACGGGTCTGTGCCGGGATTCATCAATTTCACTCGGATGGAAGGAATTTTTCCGGAAGGAATAACCAACATCGTGAAATCGCCCGAACAAATGAATAAACTGACAGTAAACGGAAAATTGATGAATGAGGGAATGATTAATGCCGAACTTTATCTCCCGGTCGATTCGGCTTACGATTACGTACATATAAAAGGAAGCTTGGGTACGATGAATATGATTCCTTTGAATCGGATTATCGAGCCTTTGGCTCCGGTACGGATAGAGGACGGTTTTATACAGGGAATGAATTTCGATATTACGGGCGGACGGGAAAAAGCCGAAATAAAGATGTGCCTGCGATACAACGATTTGTCGATTAATATATTAAATTCCCAAAAAGAGAAACAACGGTCCGATAACATATTCTTATCTTTCATTGCCAATACCGCCATTCCTCACAACAATCCTTCCGAGGGGAAGGCGATTCGCTGTGTCGAAGCGGAACAGGAACGCGACCCTTATCGTTCTTCTTTTAACTACTTGTGGAAAATTTACTTCGCCGGAGTGAAAGAAACGATAGGCTTTTCCAAAGCCAAGCAACAACGGCTTGAATGGATTAAAAAGATTCTTTAGAGTCTTTGACATCCTCCTGTATTCCGGCTAATCCTTTCACTTTTTCGGCAACCTCTTCCATCAACCACTTCGGCGTGGAGGTGGCTCCGCAGATTCCGACGGAATCAACGTTTTTCAGCCGGTTCCTGTCGATTTCTTCCGCGTCGGAAATAAAATAACTGTTCGGATTGGTCTTTTTACATTCGGCGAAAAGAACTTTTCCGTTCGAACTCTTTTCGCCGGCAACAAACAACACCAAATCGTGCCTGGCCGCAAATTCCTTTATGTTGGGCATCCTGTTCGCCACTTGCCGACAAATGGTGTCGAAGGAACGAAACGTGACGTTCGCGCCTATTCTCGAACGTATTTCCCGGACTATTTCTCTGAATCCGTCAACGGATTTGGTTGTTTGAGAAAACAAATAAATATCTTTATTAAAGTCCAATTGATTGAGGTCGTCTTTATTTTCTATTACAACAGCCGTTCCTTCGGTTTGTCCGACCAGGCCGTTCACTTCTGCGTGACCTGTTTTACCGAAAATAACAATCTGCGTTTTTTCTTTGTCGGAGATTCGATATTGATTTTTTATTCGTTTCTGTAACTGTAAAACCACCGGACAGGTTGCATCGACTATCCGTATGTTGTTTTTATCGGCCAACTCGTAAGTGGACGGAGGTTCGCCGTGAGCCCTCAACAACACTTTTTTCCCGTGAATTTGACTCAAACTTCGATGATTGATTGTTATTAATCCGTTCTTCTCCAACCGGGCAACTTCCTGACTGTTATGAACTATATCTCCCAAACAATACAATTCGTTACCGGATAACAATTCCTGCTCCGCCTTCTTGATGGCATTGACCACACCGAAGCAAAAACCCGAACTTTGATCTATTTCTACTATTTTCATAAAATGAACCTGTTGACTGCAAAGATAAAAGTAAATAGGCGTCGATTCGACAAAAGTAAAAAAGAAATTGTATTTTTGTAGGGTTTTATTTTAATTTACTTGATATGGCAAACATTAAATGCGTCGGAATCTTAACATCCGGAGGCGACGCTCCGGGAATGAACGCTGCTATACGGGCTGTGACGAGAGCAGCTATTTACAATGGATTGGAAGTTAAAGGTATATATCGCGGTTATAAAGGTTTGCTTACCGGTGAAATCGTGCCTTTCAGAACAAATAACGTAAGCAATATTATACAGCAGGGAGGAACTATTCTGAAAACCGCCCGCTCCGTTGAATTTCGCGAACCGGAAGGCCGAAGACAGGCGTTCGAAACGATGAGGAGAGAAGGCATCGATGCCCTGGTTGTTATCGGAGGAGACGGCTCGCTAACCGGAGCCCGCATCTTTGCTCAGGAATACAATCTGCCGATTGTGGGGCTTCCCGGAACAATCGACAACGATTTGTTCGGAACCGATACCACCATCGGATACGACACCGCACTGAACACGATTATGGAAGCCGTCGATAAAATTCGCGATACGGCTTCTTCGCACGAACGGCTGTTCTTTATTGAAGTGATGGGAAGAGACGCCGGGTTTCTCGCCTTAAACGGCGCCATTGCGTCGGGTGCGGAAGCTGCCATCATACCGGAAATCTCGACGGAAGTGGACCAACTGGAAGAACTGATTGAAAGCGGGTTCCGTAAAACAAAAAACAGCAGCATCGTTCTGGTAGCCGAAAGCGAAATAACCGGAGGAGCTATGGCTTTGGCCGAAAGAGTGAAAAAAGAATATCCTCAATACGATGTGAGGGTGAGTATTCTCGGACATTTGCAGCGCGGAGGCTCGCCCACCGCAACCGACCGGATTCTTGCTTCACGCATGGGAGCCGCCGCTATCGATGCCTTCATGGATGACCAACGGAATGTGATGATTGGCATACAAAACGACCAAATCGTGTACGTTCCCTTTTCCAAAGCCATTAAAAACGACAAGCCCATCAATCGCAATTTATTGAATACCCTGCATATTTTATCGATATAAACTCGCTTTTGAGCGTTTATAATGAACGCTTACAGGGGCCGTCTCGAAAACCAAGACAGCCCCTTTGCGCTGCAAAGCACACTTACCCTGTTTAAAACCAAAGGGACACAATCCCTTGCATCCCTTAGTTCTTAGTTCTTAGTTCTTAACTCACAGAGTTAGTCTTTCTTGCAACGGACGCTAAACAGGTACGACCGGTTGCAGTGGGTCCGGTTCACTCCCGGGTCGCCGCTAGCCAAGTTCCGACGCCACGCTTCTGTGCCACCACTGTAGGAGCTACCCGACCAAAAGAACGTGGCGAACCTGAGGGCGTCGCGGCTACCACTGTACACGCGGCCCACGAGCAACGCGTCGAACCCGCCTTCGGCGGCAGACTTGCTTGAACCGCCGGCCGTCGTACTTTTCATCTTCTTCCCGTAACTCCAGCTGCGCCAAGTGTTATCCGTCCGGTACGAATCATCCCAATCACCCGGTCCGGCAATCACCTCCTCCAAATCGCTCCACTCCATATCGCTCGGAAGATGCCATCCCGGCGGGCAAATGCCTTGTTCTTGTGTATAAGTTCCGCCGTAGTCCGTATTGCCTTCGTTTGCCAAAGTACTCCTGCCGTTCGTCGCCCCGGCCCAATTATACAATATGCCCCACGACTTGTCCCAATCACTTTCAGCTAACACCGGATCGTATGACCCGTCAGCTCCCGGATACGCATAATATTTATTAGTAGCAGATTCGAGTGCGCTGTGTGTATAATTGGAGTAACCGTCTTCGGCATCCGGTACGTAACGCAGGTTCTCCAGCATCCATATA
>JAIRRK010000093.1 GCA_031256015.1 Dysgonamonadaceae bacterium | reverse complement strand
CGGTTATCGTGTGCCTACTCAGCATGAATGGGCATTGCTTGGTAACGAGGGCGGTAATTCCGGCAGTACTTCGAGCGATTACTTTGATGCCAATGGTAGTAATAGTACATCTTCCGGTTTAGGACTTATTCCCGCCGGAAATCCGGGTATCGTGTGGGTACCTGTTTCCGAGGGTACGGCATCGACCTCTTGGAGTGGCGGTAAGACTAACGGTTATGCGTTGTACGATGCAACTGTTTGGACTGATCCGGTTAATGCAAATTACCGGGAAGGTAACGATCCTCTTATCGATGCCGGTGCTCCGGATCCTTTACTTTTCTTGCCTGCCGGCGGTACCCGGTACTACGACGACGGTACCGTGGACTATACGGGTGACTTAGGCTACTATTGGAGTAGTGTAGTGGGTACCGACTCGTACTACATGTACTTCTACAATATCGCCGTGCTCGCGACCCACAACGCCTACCGTGCGTACGGCATGAGTGTCAGGTGCGTGGCAGAGTGAGTTAAGAACTAAGAGTTAAGAACTAAGAACTAAGGGATGCGGGCAACTGCATCTCTTTTTTGGTGCGGTTAGTTTTTATATGGATTGTCGAATAATCCAATCGAGGTCATTAAAAGCGTTTAATATTTCGGGCAAATAATCTTTTCTCCGTTGCGGCTGGTCTTTTATCCAAAGGTTGACAATTGTTTTTTGATATTCCGGATCCAATGTAATGGGATTTTGTGCCAAATTCATTTGCCCGTGATTTTTCAGGATTTGTGTAACGGCAGCGAAAAGTAATCCGCGCGTCATCTGTATTATTTCTCCCGGACCGGAATGTCGGCTTCCGGTAAAATTGGCAACCATTCCTCCTCGAAGGATTCGAAGCCGATGATTTTGTTTTGTCCGTAAATTCAGAACTTGCAAAGGATGAGTTAGTTTTTCCGTCAGATAAGGCGGGCATATTCGGAGAAGATTATTAAATTCCACATCTCCGGACGAAACACTGATTAATGTTTTGTCGCCCGATGAGTTTTCTATCCAGTCGGGCTTGGAAATATCCGTTCCGGTTGCTCCGATAATAATGTCGGATAAAAAATAAATTTCTTCCAAAGAAGTACAGTAACCGACATCTTCCGGCAATTCGTTTTTCTGTAATTCTTTTCTGTTATCAAAGACGGAAATGCGATAATTCTCCTTTAAATTTCGGGTAATTGCTTTCCCGATATGTCCGTAACCGACAATTCCGATTTGTTTGGGATTTAACTCTTTAATAATATTTCCCAATTGTATCTGAACCGATTCGCTGACGATGGGCGGTTCGATGATTGTTTTCGCTGCGGAACGAGCCAAATAAATAATCGGAAATTTTTCTTTTGCTTCAACCTTGTTCACTCCGGAAGTTGTTTGTTCGATTCCGTAAACGGCATAATGTTCCAAAATAGTTTGCGGAACATTGCTTAAAGCGTAGCCGCCGTCGTCCAAAACGATGATTTTACCATTCGGCTTAATCACTTCGGAAAGTTGTTTCCACATTTTGTCGATATCCGAAACCAGACTGTCGGAATAGTAACCCAAACGGGCAGGGGCTTCCGATTCGGTTATATTGATTCCCGATTGTTTCAGTTTCGTTTCAGTTTCTTTGTGTGTCGAATAGATTTTTCCCGTTAAAAAAATATGGGAAGGTTTGAACCCGATTTGCATGAGCGATTCAAACATGGAACCTGTCGATTCCAAAAGATGCTGAACGGAAAGCATATAAAACTCATCCGGATTGAATTTCGAGTGAAAATTCTTTTCCAAATAATCCAAAACCGCGTAACGAGGAAACATCTATTTTTGATTTCTTATGATGATAAAGTTCGATAAATGTGTTTTCTTAAAAGTAATTTGATTTTCATCAATGGAACACCTGTCGGCAATCAGTTTTTTTAATTTATGCTGTTCGGCCACCCGTCCGATATCTTTTCCTCCGTCGGTGGTAATGGAGATGTCGGGCATTTGTTCAAAGAAAATGTTTTTCAACTTTTGCGACAGGGCAATAATATCGTCGGATAATAATTTCAATTTTTTCGTTTTGTAATTCAACGAAATAGGGATGCTGTTTTCATGGATAAGCCCCCAATCTTTGTTGTTAACATCCAGTTTGTCGTAAATCAAAAGTATGGGAGTGAATGTGGTATCCTCCGTTTGTTTTTCAAACAGAGAAAAGGCACCGGACAGAATATGTTTTCTCTTTTTCGTTTCCAACGGTTTCAAAACATAAGCTTCTCCGAGCGATGCTTTCCAGATATGAGAAAACAGATGACTGACAAATAAATCATTATGATTCAAAGTGGCACTGTTTTTAAAAAGAACGTCGGATATGATTTTGTTTTCGAAAGACAGATTTCGTAAGTTGGACGATTGCAGCCAGCCGATATCGTATAAATAAGCTTTCAAATGGTCGTTTGTTCCCTCAAAAAAGTGTTTCGGAAAATAAATAATATCCGTTGTCCAATCCGGCTCAACTTCATTGACGTAATATTTCATGAAGTTCATCTTATTTTTTTCGGTATAGGAATTTTCTTCCGTAAAAACGGAAGCTACTTTTGTTCTTGCCGTAGCCTGAAAAGTTGTTTTGTTGTTAAACGGGAACAAAATTTCGAAAGAAGCGTTTCCGGCCACCACATGCCAGTTTTGTTTTAAATGAGCTTGGAAGTTATCCTGTCCGGACAAATAATCCAACGTTCCGAACAAACCGAAGAAATCGCCTTTTTCTATGATATTCAGCGGAATGTTGTAAGTTATGTCGGGAGAAGAATTATTTTCGGAATAAACTTCAATGTGATTATTCAAAACCAATCCCAACGGGTCTTTGGAGTAATTCAAATCCAACTGAAGTTGTGAGCAGCTGCTTACAAACGAGCCGGAAGCAGGAATCAGATTTTCGAAAGGCATGATTCCCTGATCAATCAATTTGTCTCCGAATTTATATTTAACCAGATAGACGTATTTTTTTTTCTCTTCGGTTATCCGATCAAAAACACGTGTAGCGATTTGGCAAAACTCATTATCAACCTGATTTTGAGATAACAATTCTAAAGCGTGTGTCCATGGAATCGCCGAAAACATTATTTTTGCATTCATAAGCGCAAATTTAGTTAAAAGGTAATTTTTTTATTCTGTAAAAATAATTTTTTGCATTTTATATTATTTGTTAACGTACATGAGTGAGAAATAATAATGATTCCCTTTCCTCTTTTTGTCAGATTGTTCAGCAAACCAATGAGAAAAAAGACAAAATTGTCATCTTGTCCTAAAGTAGGTTCGTCCAGAATATACCAAGGGCGATCCATAGCCAAAGTGGCAGCCAAAGCAACTCGTTTTCGCATTACAAACGGCAACTCCGAAGGGTGAGCATTTCTTATATCTTGTAATCCGAACATCTGAATGTAATTTTCTCTTCTTTGTGTATAATCGGCCGGTTCTTTTTTCAATGGATATAAAATTTCCTTTTCGATACCGGAAGAGAAAAGTTGTTCGTCCGGATTTTGAAAACTGTATCCGGCTAATTGTCCGGGATATTTATAGGCGTCAAATTCTTTTCCGTTGATAAATAATTGTTGTTTATTTATTTTCAGTATTCCGCATAAAATCTTGGCCAACGTCGATTTTCCCGCTCCGTTGGCTCCCTCCAAATGATAGATGTTATTTGATTCCAATTTCAAACAAATGTTTTCCAGTATTTTTTCGTTTTTTTGATAGGAAAAAGAAAGATTGTTTAATTGAATATCTTGAGAAACTTTTTCATATTCAATCGAATCGTTGACGACAGGAAGATTAAATTTCCACTTGAAAATTTCGTTGTTTTCAAAAGCGGAAAAGTTTTTTATACAATCCGATTTGTATTCATTTAAGCGGTTATCCGCGAGAAAAACTTTCGTTTGGGGGAAATCTCCTTTTTGAATGGCGTTCCATACGGGAATCCTCCATTCTTCGTTTAATTGTTCCAACGTTGTATCGACGGCTAAAACGTCCGGTTGTAAAAGCAAATGACACAAAAGAGCCAAAATTGTTTGCTCGCCGCCGCTAAGCAGAAAAGGATTTTTATTTAAATGTTTTTCGAATCCGTAGATTGAAAAAAGATGCTTGATTATTTCGGTCGTATTTTTGTCGGCTTTGGATAAATGTAAGTTGATTTCTTCTTTGACCGTAGGGAAAATACCACTGATGTAATGAGTGGCCAATTCTCCCAAATAAAGGTTTTCATCTCTTTTCTCCGAAGCGACTAAAGATTTCAGGTAACGACTTCTTCCCGAAAAATTTTTCCCCGGAAGAACGGTTAAAAAAGAAGCAGAGTCAACATCCGACATATCATTCAGGTTATGAAAAAAACAAGAACCCCTGTTATCATCCAAATACTTGCGGATAAACACACGAAAACATTCAACAATAAAGGCGTTTTGATTTTTTCCGTTTGATTGATTTCTATTAAATGCAATATATTTTTGGATTCCCACGATTCGGCGCGTTCGGTTGATGTACGTAAAATGCCTATTACCAAAGGAATCAATATAGGAGGAAATTGTTTGATTTTTTCCGTGAAAGTTCGTTTTCGAATAAAACCTCTCGAAAAACGAGCCGTTAATATTTGCTGCGCCCGAAAACGAATATCCGTCCATACGGTAAACGACCCCAATACGGTAATGAGAGATTCTTCTTTTAACCTCCATTGTTGGAAAGTATGAATTAAAAAAGGAGCCGGAATTAACAAAGTTAATTGAATGATTGATGTAATTAGAATCAGTTTGCTCGTTCTCATGAAAACAAAATTCCATCCTCCTTCGTTTCCTTTCAGAACCAAAATGTAGAGCAATACAAATGAAAGAAATACCGGCAACATTCCGAACAGCATAAGTTGAATGTGCTTTTTTACTTGTTGTCCGCAGATGAACAACGGCAGGATAACAACCAAATAAAAGCAGATTAAAAGACTTATCCGATTGATTAATAATGTACCCGCTATTCCGAAAACAGCGAACAGTACGCGAATGTATGGATTTATGTAGAGATTATTGGTTTCCATTGTCCGTAAAATGATTCACTCTTAGACTTTGCGACGGGAATTTTTCCAATAAATTGTTCGGAATACTTTTCAAAACAAAAAAAGCCAACAGGCATTGCAATATTTTATCAAAAGGTTCGATGGAGAATCCGGCAAAAAATATCGATTCGACAATCCGGTTTCCCATCTGAACAAAGAAAGAAGTGATTAACGCCGCTCCGTTTCCGGTCGCTCCTTGAAAAATGATAATGCTGACAGGAGCCGAAGCTATCGCTGTTAAAAGACCCAATACAAATCCGGTTCCGATTGTACTTAATGTATTTTTAAACCATCCGCTTTTTCCTGCATGATTGATAAACAGCGCAATAATAATTTGTGTGAGAGAGAAATAAACAGCGAAAGGATTACTGATAGCCGTTGTGACAACAAATCCCAAAACGCCGACAATCGCCCCTTTTTTCCATCCGAAAAGGAGAGTCGCCAAAACAGTTCCTATACTGTCGAGATACAGAGGCATATTCAATGCTTTTACAACTGCTCCCAAAGCAACATTAATGGCTATAGCCAAAGGAATAAATGTTAAGGTTAACATTTTTTCTTGGTTAACGTGCGATTTATTATTCATATCTGTTTCAAACTATTTTTATGGTACAAAAGTCTTTGAATTCTGTTTCTTTTTCAAAAAAAGCCTTTCGAAAAAACAGTCCTGATTTCCGATACTGTTTTTTTAAGTATTTTTTCGATAAAATAAAATGATTTAATACCCATACTTGCGAAGCTATCTAAATATTATTCCATGAACAAAAAACTATACCTGTTAATTCTTTTTTGGGAAATTCCTTTTTATATTTATCCCTATGATTTGTATTCGTTGAGAACTGTTCCGGGAACTCGCTATACTTCTTTCGAAGGCTTTTCCGTTCCAAGAGATTTTTTCAACAGTTCGGAATACAAAGAAGATTCTGTTCCGGACAGCTTCAATCACCAACGGACTCTTTATTGGAATCCGGATGTAAAAATGAATGAAAAAGGAGAAGCTTCGATTTACTTTTACAACAATAGTAATTGCTCAGAAATAGACATTAGTGCAGAGGGAATGACGATTACCGGAATTCCTGTCGTCGGCAAATAATTTTTAATGAATAATACACACATTTCCCCCTTGATTGAGTGAAATATCAAAAAAAGTTATTAGCTTTGCAACCGGATACAAAAAAGCGTATAAAACAAATAATAAAACAATTATGAACATCATGAGTGATATAACTAAAAAAAAGAGTGCTTTTTCTTTCATTTTTCTTGCGAAAAGTTTGGAGGTTAAGTATATTTTGTTAGAGAGAGAGAGAGAGAGAGAGAGAGAGAGAGAGAGAGAGAGAGAGAGAGAGAACTTATATAAACACCTGACGATATTCGCGTTAGCGAATAGAGGAAACCATACAACATCATACTTCGGGCCGACCCCGGTTGCAACAACCGGGAGACGGCCCTTTTTTTGTTCCGTCTTCGCGACGGACTTAGTTTACTTAATCAATTTTAATTTTTAATATTATGAGCAAAACTCAATTAAAAGTAACCGGAGCGGTGCTTATCGCAGCACTGCTGATTGGCGCGCCGTCTGTGCGTGCTCAGATGACAATAGGAGCAAACTTGGATCCGAACGAGGGCTCGTTGCTCGACCTGAAAACAAGCGATGAAAGTGTCAATGCCACCAAGGGTTTACTGCTGCCTCGCGTACAGCTGACCGACCTGACCAAGCTTTCCCCGATGTTTAACGGCAGCTACGACCCGGCTGAAAATGCCAAGCATGTCGGGCTGACGGTGTACCATGTGCATGGATGCCCGGTTCCGATTCCTTCCGGTATTTACGTATGGGACGGCAGCGAGTGGAAGCCGCTCCGGAATGGCGGAAGTGGCGGAAGTAACGTCGACCCCGGCAGTCCCGGAGACGTGGGTGAGCTGAAAGACGGCAGAGACGGTGAGATTTACCGTACAGGTAATTTCGGTACTGCCGGCGTGTGGATGCTTGAGAACCTACGTTACATACCAACCGCTGCAGACTATAC
>JAIRRK010000015.1 GCA_031256015.1 Dysgonamonadaceae bacterium | reverse complement strand
CCCGAAAGTGATGGAAGCACTATAAGTCTCTTCATCGTTTATTTTGGCTGTACCGGGTGTAGAGGATGAAGACAACAGTTTCACAACGGGATTCGCCGAAGTTACAGCAGGAATGTTGATATGAGCCGCACGGCTGGTACAACCATCGCTTACAGTAACGTAATAATTGCCGCCGGAAGTAACGGTTATCTGCCGTCTGTTGATACCGGAATCAATACTGTCGTTATCCTTATACCAAGCATAAGTGTAGTTTCCCGAACCTTGTACCATGGCACTCAGAGTGGCGGAACCGTTACAAAGAATCGTATTACCCGTAATAACAGGCTGCGCAGGGATAGTTCCTGTCACGATGTTCTTTGTCGCCATGTATTCGGCGGGGCAATGGTTAACCATCGTCGCACGACAACGAATGACTACTTTTGCAACGCCTGTAGGGACAGAATACAGGTAATTTTTGCCTGTAGCCAATGGGGTATTATTCTCGTACCAAGTATAAGTATATCCCTGTTGTGGATTAGTAACCGACAAGTACACGGTACCTCCCGCACAGAAATTTCCGTTGAAATTTACGATTGGGGCTGTGAGTCGGGCAGTCGTATTAATGGCTCCTGAAACCGCAACGGTTTGACTCGGCTTAGACCAAGCGGTATTATCAGTGACTACGGCAAACCATTCTCCTTCGTCTGCGTTTACTTCATTGTCCGGAGAGGTTATGCCTTGCAATACTCCGTTCTTAAACCAGCGGACACTTCCGGACAAAGAGGTGATGGTAACCAGTTTGACGGTACTTCCTTGATTGCATATCAGTCCGTTATTTTCTGCCACCACACTATCTACCTGACGCGGTGCGGATGTAGTGCTACGGGTTACGGTCACTGCATTGTTCACTCGCTGATTACAACCGATAGTACCCATGTGTACATCATAGACTCCGGCTTGTGTTACGGTAATATAATTCACTCCGCGAGCTACCTCCATATTGTTGCGTGTCCAAATCAGTTCACTCAAATGTTGAGTAGCAGGCGGATCGACATGCAAATATACCGCGCCGCCGGCGTAGAGCGTAATATTCTTTCCCGCCGGAGTACCTTTGATTTCGGGTGCCGTTCCCAATGATGTACTGCAGCTTTGCCCCAATTGCGTAAACAAAAAATCTTTGTGCAATGAGGTACACGTGCTTCTCACCCGAACAACAGCCGAACGTGAGTTGATCGAATTATTGGCTGAAAACCGAATCTTAAACGTACCATTCCATTCGTCTACGTCCAACAATTCAGCATAACGGTCACCTACAAGTACCATAAAAGAGAATGGTCCGTTGACACAGTCAGGGTCAGTTATCGTGAACTCGTTGTCACAACCCGAACCATCTGCGGCAATTTGGGTACAAGGTGCGGGATTGATAGTCATCCGGCTTGAGCCGTCGCATATACTGACCCAACGCTGCGCATTGTAATATTCCAAACATCGCGTGTCAGTGTTATAGATAGTCAACCCTTCGTAGAGGAAAGGGATGGCCCGGTTAGGGTTGTCAGCAAACGGCCGCGAACTCGAATCTTCCAATTTGTCTCTGTCTTGCGTTGTCAGGTGCGGCAAGCGAAGCCCGCCTCGCCCATTGGAGATGAGTTCCAACATCGAATACTTTTCAGGCTCTTTTTTCGCCCCTATCGTTACTTGTGTATATGCTTGATTACATAGTAATAAGCCGAGGATTATCGGCAATAGGAAGAAGACATTCTTTGTGAGTAATTTTGTTTTCTTTTCTTTCATAAACTTTTTCTCTTGATTTTCCGTGCTTGTTTGTATTTAACTCTTTTCTTTTAACCTTTTAATTCCACAGTCTCCGACTTCTTTTCGTTCCGTCGAAGATATATTTTCTTCCGGAAGAAGAGAGGTTTTTATGGGATAATCGGTTTCTCAGACCCTTACGGGTGGATCGACTCCACTACTGAAGAAGCATAAACCGTACGCAGATGAACAGAAATCCTTACTATTCGGATATCGGTAGCGAAATAGCAGTATGCCGAGTACTATCGGCAATAAGAGGAATACATTCCGTGTGTGTAGTTCCATTTTTTAATCCAATTTTGAGTAATATAGCGTATGTATCCGGAAAACTTTATTCGAATTACTTCACGTCCCTGCACACAAACAATCTGACCACGCAGTTGATACAAGTCCACCAACAGTCAAACATCCGTCGTTAACGATAGACAAACGAAACGAATCAGGTATGAATACGATTGTCATTTAGTTTCCGGAGATATAATTTACGGCAGCAAAGATACGACTGTTTTTCAAATTACAAATAAATATGAAAGAAAAAAAAACGGATTTAACATTCTGCTCTCGCTCGCAAGGGGAAATGAGAGATATACCGGGTGATGTACTGAACGGAAATAATTATTTCATCCGATTGTTATGTACTCAGGAACTAATTCATGCATTATTTTGATTACTTCCTTTTCATTATAGTGATTGATGGCAACTACCAAAGCATTCATGGACTTGAGAACATTTGCATATTCATAATTATCCCGAGCAGTTCCTATCATTATTTTTTTGTTGTATGTCGGCTTTGAGGTTTCCTCGCCTGCTAATAATTCCTCGTACAGTTTTTCTCCGGGACGAAGTCCGGTGTAAACGATTTTAATATCCTCATTCGGTTTCAAGCCTGCTAGACGAATCATTTTCTTGGCTAAATCAGTGATTTTTATCGGTTCTCCCATATCGAAAACAAATATTTCGCCTCCTTTTCCCATATTGGCGGCCTCCAAAACCAAGCAGCAAGCTTCCGGGATTATCATAAAATAACGAATAATATCCGGATGCGTGACTGTTATCGGACCTCCTTTTTCTATTTGTTTCTTGAATCGGGGAATAACCGACCCGTTAGAGCCTAAAACATTTCCGAAACGAGTAGTTATTATCCGAATAGGTTTGTCTTTTTTCAGGTTTTCCTCTTTGGATATTTCCTTGAACAATGATTGAACATAGATTTCGGCTATTCGTTTGGATGCTCCCATTACATTGGTAGGATTAACGGCCTTATCGGTCGAAATCATTACAAAAGCCTCTGCATTATATTTTACGGCCAAGTCTGCAACATTCTTCGTTCCTATCACATTGGTATGAATTGATTCGCAGGGATGGTCTTCCATCAAAGGGACATGCTTATATGCGGCTGCGTGATAAACATGAGCCGGATGATATTTTTCAAATATTTTCTCTAATCGATCATAATTACGTATATCACAGATTAAAGGTAATATTTGCAATTGCGGAAAATCTTCTTCCAGTTCAAGGCTTAACAGATGAAGTGGCGTTTCAGCAATATCGCACAATAACAGCAATTTCGGATCAAAACGAGCTATCTGACGCACGATTTCACTTCCGATTGACCCTGCAGCTCCGGTTATCATGATACATTTTCCGGATAAATCTTCGGCAATTTTTTCCACCGATATTTTAATAGGCACACGTCCCAATAAATCTTCAATTTGAATATCTTTGATTTTATCAATGGAAACTTCTCCTTTTTGCCAATCATTAACCGAAGACAAGGCCAAAACTTTCCAATTGTTTTTTTCGCAACACTCCGAAATAGCCTGTTTTTCACTTCGTCCCTGCTCTACAGGATTAATAAGCAATGCTTTTATTTTTTTTCTGAAAGCATGAGATTTCTCGACATCTCTCATGGAAAAAATCGGAAGATTGACTATCTGCTTATTTTTGCCGTCTCCATTAGGAGAAACAAATCCCACTAAAAAGTAGGGAGAAGAGGGTGTATTCCTTATTATTTCGGCAATTGCAACCATGGTCGGTGTTGTGTC
>JAIRRK010000205.1 GCA_031256015.1 Dysgonamonadaceae bacterium | reverse complement strand
CAAATTGTTCTTGGGAATCCCCAAAATGTTTTTCGGAACTCCCTATCGTATGTATTAAAAAAATTTTTATGTATATATAATGTGTGTGTGTGTGTGTGTGTGTGTGTGTGTGTGTGTGTTTAAGAAAATATCCGAAACCACCAAATTTTCAAGAGAAAAAATGAAAGAAAAGTCAATCTTTTTTTTATTTATGTCTTTCAGGATATTCATATTGTTTATTATCCGGTTTTTATTATCCGGTTGCAAAGCTAAAAACTTTTTTTGATATTTTACCAAAAAAAGAAGAAAAAGTTTATATTTTCTCTTTTTCTCGGTAAAAAGCTGCGGCTTCGCCTTGCAGCTTTCCTTCTTCTTTGTCTTGATACAAAGAAGAAGCAAGAAAAATCAAGGCTTGGCTTTTCCGCTGCACTACTGTTGCACTATTAATGCGTTTTGTTCGGCCGGGCGTTTTCTGCGCGTAGCGCAGTTCCCCTCTTCCATGCATCAAGAAGAAGAAGGAAACCTGCGCTCCGCGCAGCTCGTCTCCGAGCTGTTCGGATTAACATAAAAAGTCAGCCAGTTTCGGAACATCAAATGAGCGTGAGCTTTCCACGTGACCGAAATACCTTTCTCGGGATTATTATCGATATAATAATTGTACGGAACCTCAATGGGCAATCCTTTCTGAATGTCGCGAAGATATTCATTATGCAGGGTATCCCGCGTATATTCCGAATGACCGGTAATAAAAATATCTTTCCCGTTCCTCGCCATGACAATGTGTACTCCGGCTTTTTCGGATTCAGCCAAAACAGTCAATTCGGGATGCTTTATGATATCTTCTTTTCTGACTTCCGTATGACGGCTGTGCGGAACCTGAAATCGGTCGTCAAACCCGCGCAACAAAGGCACTTCCGGATGATTGGATGTGTGTTCGAATATTCCGAACAGTTTTTGGGATAACGTGTACTTCCGAATCCCGTAAAAATGATGCAAGGCTGCCTGAGCTCCCCAGCAAATGTAAAGAGTAGAACGCACATTTTGATAAGCCCAATCGAACAGATTGTTTAATTCTTTCAGGTAAGTAACTTCCTCAAAATCCAATAACTCAACAGGAGCTCCGGTAACAATCAATCCGTCGTAACAATCGGATTGAATATCTTCGAAATTCTTATAGAAAGCATCCAAATGTTCTTGTGAAGTATTTTTACTTCGATGCGATTTCATCTTCACCGGGTCCAATTCAACGGGAAGCGCACTGCCCGACAACAAGCGGATAAAATCGGTCTCGGTCGTAATTTTAACCGGCATCAAATTGACCAAAGCTATTTTCAACGGTTTAACCGATGGTTCTTTATCCGAATCCAAAAAGATATGCTCTTTTTTCAGTAATTCGACAGCCGGCAGATTATGCGGAATATTCAACAACATACTTTTATGATTGAGTGTGCAAAATTAATGTATTTTTTCGGTTTATCACTTATTCGGACGTGGAATAGTTAGTATCGGCTTACTTGTTTAACGCCTTTGACAGCCCTTATTTTTTTGATAAGACTTTCCATAACGGATGTATCGCCAAGTATAACGGTAATGTTTCCTTGAAACAATCCGTCTTGAGAGTCAACATTGATACTGCGCAACGACATCCCGTTTTCTTTGGAGATGATGGAGGTTATATTCGTTACGATACCGATATCGTCGTGTCCGATTACTTTCAACGTAACCGCGTAATTTGCTCCCGATTTGCCGGTCCATCGAGATTTCACGATTCGATAACCGTATTTTTCAAACATAAGCGGGGCGTTCGGACAATTCATTCGGTGGATTTTAATTCCTTTCGAGGAAACGAAACCGAACACATCGTCTCCATAAATGGGATTACAGCATTTCGCCAATTTATAGTCGATTCCCGTAAGGTCTTTGTCGATTACCAAAACATCGTCTTTGTCGGCCGTATCGTCGGATTGAATCGGCGCGTGGTAATTCTCGACACTGCGGTCATTGTGTTCCGAAAGTTCCTGTTCCTTTTTTTCCTGCTCCAGATATTGTTCGATAATCGAATTGACATCCAGTTTTTCATCGGCTATATCGGCGTAAAAATCGGTGATTGTTTTGTATCCCCGTTTTTTTATCAATCGCATCAATCGGGCCTCATCTTCCTCGATTTTTTTGTTTTTGAAACGACGTTTCAATAATTCTTTGGCATATTCGACTTGTTTCACCGATTGTTCTTTCAGCGATTGCTTGATTCTCATTCGGGCTTTGCCCGTAACAACGAAGTTCAGCCAATCGCGCTTCGGAGTCTGATTCGGAGACGTTAATATTTCCACTTGGTCACCGCTTTGCAACGGATGTTTGATGGAAACATTTTTTCCGTTTATTTTTCCGGAAACACATTTCGACCCGATAGTCGTATGGATGGCAAAAGCGAAATCCAACACCGTGGCATTATGAGGAAGTTTAAATAAATCGCCTTTCGGAGTGAACGCGTAGATTTCATCGTCATACAAATTCATTTTGAAATCTTTGATTAAATCGGTGGACGATGTATCTTGATTTTCCAGTACTTCCCTGACACTGTTCAACCAATTATCCAATCCGCTTTCTCCTTTCAGCCCTTTGTATTTCCAGTGAGCGGCAAGTCCTTTTTCCGCTATTTCATCCATTCTTTTCGTTCGGATTTGAACTTCCACCCATTTGCCTCCCGGCCCCATTACCGTAGTGTGAAGCGATTCGTAACCGTTGCTTTTAGGAACGGAAAGCCAATCTTTCATTCGCTTCGGATTGGGCTGATACATATCGGTAACGACCGAGTAAACTTGCCAACATTCGGCTTTCTCTTTTTCGAACGAAGTATCCAGAACAATCCGAATGGCAAATAAATCGTATATTTTTTCAAACTCGATTTTTTGCTTCAACAATTTGTTGTTAATCGAATGAATTGACTTTGTTCTCCCTTTGATATCGAAATTCAGGCCCGATTTATTCAGTCTTTCTTCCAGCGGAGCAATAAATTCCGCGATGTATTTGTCTCGGGAACGCTTGGTTTCATTCAATTTATTTTTAATGAAATCGTATTGTTCCCGGTCTCTGATTTTGAAAGAAAGGTCTTCCAACTCGGATTTGATTTTATACAGTCCCAGTTTATGCGACAGCGGAGCGTACAAATAAGACGCTTCCACAGCTATTTGCAGTCGGAACGATTCGTTGAGAATACACTTGGCCGTCCGCATCAAATACAATCGGTCGGCAATCAAAATAAGAATCACTCGAACATCTTCGGCAAAAGAAACGAGTAAAGAGCGAAAATTATCATTTTCTATCACGGCGTTTTTTCCGTACAGTTCATCAATTTTCACTAATCGCCGAATAATATCGGCTGTTTCGGCACCGAAATCTTTCGCGATTTGCGAAACTTCACAATGTTTTCCGATAACCAATTGCGAAAGCAAAACAGCCAAAACGGAAGAACGTTTCAATCCGATTTCGTCCGCAACAATCAAAGCCGTATGAATATTCCGAAGAAGAATACTTTGTCCGTACACATCTTTCCCGTAGCCGTTTCTTTCGATGGCATCGGTCATATATTGCCTGACTTTCTTTTTATCGTCGGGCAAAGCATAATCACCAATACAACGAAGTAAATTCTTGTATGTATTAATGAAATCCTTCTGTTCGTCTTGATTTAATGGATGCTTCATTTCTGCACCGATTCGTGTTTCAATTATCGGCGCAAAGTACGAAAAAAAAACAGAATCTCTTACATAAAATATCTAAAAATGAGTATATTTGCCGGAAGAGAAAATCTAAATTTACCCATCATGTTATCTCCAACAGACTTGAAACAATTGCAGGAAAAAAACATTACTTCCGAGCAAATAGAAGAACAATTGCATTACTTCCGACAAGGATTTCCTTTTGTGCGATTAGCAGGTAATGCTTCGATAGAAAAAGGGATTGAATTTGTTCCCGAAGAAGAACAAAAAAGAACGCTCAATGCCTGGTCGGACTATTTAGAACAAGACCGGGAAATTGTAAAATTTGTTCCCGCTTCAGGTGCGGCAAGTAGAATGTTCAAAAATTTATTTGCTTTCCTCGATGCCGATTATTCCACTCCTCAAACTTCGTTTGAAACAACTTTTTTCGATAAAATTCATTGTTTCGCTTTTTATCAAGCATTGAATCAGTATTGTATTTTTAACGAAGGAAAAACAATCGATGAATTGATTGAAGAGAAAAACTATCAATCAATTGTCGAAAACCTGCTTTTTGAAAAAGGATTGAATTACGGAAAACTCCCCAAGGGACTGATTTTATTTCATTCATACAAAGGAAACGCGCGAACGGCAATGGAAGAGCATTGGGTGGAAGGTGCTTTGTATGCTTGCAATAAATTGAGAAAAGTGCATGTTCATTTTACCGTTTCGCCCGAGCACCTTCCTTTATTCGAATCGTTAACGAACAAGAAGCTCGCCGAATACGAAAATGAGCTGAATGTCGGTTTTTCAGTCGATTTCAGTATCCAGAAAACAGCGACCGATACAATCTCGGTCGACACAAACAATGTTCCGATTAGAGAAGACGGTCAATTGGTGTTCCGTCCGGGAGGACATGGAGCATTAATCGAAAATCTGAATGATTTATCGGCCGATGTCGTTTTTATAAAAAACATCGATAATGTAGTGCCTGATTCATTCAAAAGCATAACGGTTCAATACAAAGAGCTTTTGGCCGGAGTTTTGGTGGAATACCAATCGAAAATATTTGATTACCTGCATTTGATTGATTCCGGAAAGTATTCGCATGAGCAATTGTTGGAAATGTTGTCTTTCCTCCGAAAAAAATTGAATGTCAAGAATCCCGAAACAAAAATGCTGGAAGACGTAGAATTGGTTTTGCACATCAAATCGAAATTGAATCGTCCGTTAAGAGTTTGCGGAATGGTGAAGAATACCGGAGAACCAGGAGGAGGTCCGTTTTTTGTACACAATTCCGATGGAACAATCTCTCTGCAGATATTGGAAAGTTCTCAGATAAATAAGAACGATGCCGAAATGAAATCCCTGTTTGAGAACGGAACCCATTTCAATCCGGTTGATTTGGTTTGCGGTCTGAAAAATTACAAGGGAGAAAAGTTCAATCTTCGAAAACATGTGGATAAAAACACGGGATTTATCTCGTCCAAATCGAAAAACGGAAAGGAATTGAGGGCTTTGGAACTTCCCGGGTTGTGGAACGGAGCTATGGCCGATTGGAACACTGTTTTTGTTGAAGTGCCATTGGAAACGTTTAATCCGGTGAAAACGGTCAATGATTTATTGAGGAAAGAGCATCAGACCGAACCGTAGAACGAAAAAGTCCTGAAATCAAAAGGAGACGAAATACCAACTATCTCGTCTCCTTTTTTATTTCAGTTTACTACGTTCTTATTTGATGAAAACCTTCACTGATTTGGTTTGCTTGTCGGTGAATGATTTCAGAATATAAATTCCTGAATCGAGATTGGCAATATCCAATTGAGTTACCGAACTTCCGGTGACATTGGCACTCAGAGACTTCACTTTTTGCCCTTGTAAATTGAATAACTCGAATACGGCATTTCCTGTTACACCGGAAATAAATAAAGTAGAACGATATTGATGAACACTCATGGTTGTTGTTTCTTCCGGTTCTTCCAGTGATGTATTACCTGCGGTTTCTGCACTGTAGAACAAGTTAAATTCGGCCATACAAGTATTCGGGTCTCCACCGGCCGATTTTTTATTTACAATCTTCACGAATTTTCCTTGTACCGGTTCAAAAAAAGCACGCTTAACACTCCCGTCATTATCGAAAGTACCACTCGAAATCAAAACTCCATTATTATCGTTACGAGACTGCAAAATATAAACATCATACTCTCCGATACGGCCGTTCGCACTGTTTTGACGCGGCAAATATTCAAATCCGTTTAATGTATAGGTAGAATCTATCTCAAAAACAATATAATGAGGAAGAGGCTGTGGTGATGAACTCCATCTACTATGCCAAAAAGTCGACGAATTGTTATCCAAAGCATAGATTGCTCTTCCATTTGCACTTCCCTCACCACTTGCTTCTTGAGAAGAAAAAGAAGCCACGGATAAACGCTTTTGAGGAACATACAAATAAGTCGGGGTAATATCGCTTGAACCCGGAACATCTATCGGGATATAGATTTTTTTATTTCCTCCGCTTATTTCCATCGGAGCATTCATTCTTCCTATAACGGTGCCGACACCTTGTTCATGACGAATCACTTCAAGTTCTTCCACTTCTCCTGTTCCCGTGGAACCGCTTTTTATTTCCAATACAAGGAAATAACGATAATCATTTCTGAGATCAAAACCTATTGAAGTTAAATCGGTTAAATCAAGACCAAACTCCATCGGGTTATTGTTTATTACATTATTGTATCGTCCCAAAAGAGGAATCGGTTCAAATCCGGCATTATTGAAATGTTCCGCTACGA
>JAIRRK010000185.1 GCA_031256015.1 Dysgonamonadaceae bacterium | reverse complement strand
AATTTTCCAAAGTAGCTTATAAACGAAAAAAGCACCCTGTTTCGGGTGCTAAATCGGGTGTAAACATTTTTAAAGTGCTATTATCAATGTTTATTGTTGTCCCACCAGGACTCGAACCTAGGCTGGCTGAACCAAAATCAGATGTGCTACCACTACACCATGGGACAATCCTATGCTTGTAAAAAGCGAGGCAAAGATACTGTTTTTTGCCGAATCTCCAAATAAATGGGAGCAATTTTATTTAGCAATCAACAAAAAATAGTTTTTCTTCCCTTTCTGAACCAGAATGTATTTGTTTCCTAATAAGAAAGAATGGTCGATTATCGCATCGAAAACGGATAATTTCTCTTTATTTACGCTTACGCCTCCGCTTTGCACCAATTTCCTCATTTCTCCTTTTGACGGAAAAACAGATGCTTTTTCGGTAAATAAATCAAGGGCTTTGATTCCTTGACTTAATTCCGCTTTCGATATTTCGAACCGGGGAACGCCGGCGAATATATCCGATAAAGTGGCTTCATCTACTTTTTTCAAAGACTCGGACGTCGAATTGCCGAAAAGAATATCAGAGGCTTCCACTGCCGCATCGTAATCTTCTTGTGAATGAACCATGACAGTCACTTCTTTTGCCAATCGTTTTTGCAAAGTTCGAAGATGAGGTGCTTCGGCTTGTTCTTTAATCAACTCGTCGATTTCTTCTTTGTCTAAGGCCGTAAATATTTTAATGTATTTTTCGGCATCCACATCACTGACATTCAGCCAAAACTGGTAAAATTTATAGGGAGAAGTATAGCGTTTATCCAGCCAGACATTACCGGATTCAGTTTTTCCGAATTTACCTCCGTCTGCTTTGGTAATCAAAGGACAAACTAATCCGAAAGCATCATTGGCTCCCGTTTTTTTACGAATCAAATCCGTTCCGGTTGTAATATTTCCCCATTGGTCGGAACCTCCCATCTGAAGTTTGCAATGATGGGTTTGGTATAAGTGAAGATAATCGTAAGCTTGAAGCAACTGGTAAGAAAACTCCGTGAAAGACATTCCTTCCGCCGATTCCGAACTTAAACGTTTCTTTACCGAATCTTTCGCCATCATATAATTGACCGTAATATGTTTCCCGATGTCGCGAATAAATTCAAGGAAACTATAATTTTTCATCCAATCATAATTATTTACCAAAACGGCGGCGTTATCGGCTTTGCTTTCAAAATCCAAGAATTTCGAAAGTTGGTTTTTTATACACTCCTGATTATGACGCAACGTTGCTTCGTCCAATAAGTTTCTTTCGGCCGATTTCAAAGACGGGTCACCAATCATTCCGGTTGCTCCTCCAACCAAGGCAATCGGGCGATGCCCTGCCCGTTGAAAATGTTTCAGCATCATCACACTGACTAAATGACCAATATGCAAAGAGTCGGCCGTCGGGTCAATCCCTACATAGGCCGAAGTCATTTCTTTTTGAAGTTGTTCTTCTGTTCCGGGCATTACATCATGAATCATGCCCCTCCATTTCAATTCTTCAACAAAATTCATCGATTTACTAGATTCTTTTATGATTCAGAGCGGCAAAGGTAGTCATTTATTTAATTAACGAAGAATTTGGAGTAGAAATTTTGCGGCTCCATCCGACAAAACAACATGAGTTTTCATAAAAATACAGTACATTTGCAAACATAAATAAAAAATAAAATGAAGAAAATAATTTGCATGCTTTTTGTGTTTTTCCACTTATCTAATATTTTTGCTCAAGATGATAAAATGAGTTGGTGGCGTGAAGCTCGTTTTGGAATGTTTATTCATTGGGGAGTATATGCTGCATACGGAAATGTTTATGATGGTTACGATGTTAATGGAAATTATATTAATTATGATAACCGAGGGTCGGGAATGCCTTCGGAATGGATAATGCACGCGGCTAAAATTCCCAGAGCCACATATCGTCAAAAAGCACTTGAATTTGATGCAAAAGATTATAACCCGAAAGAATGGGTGCGCCTGGCTAAATATTCGGGAATGAAGTATATTGTTATCACATCAAAACACCATGACGGATTTTGCTTATTTGAAACAAAATATACTGATTGGAATGCAATTGAAGCGTCTTCCGCCGGACGAGATTTATTGAAAGACTTGGTGAATGAAGCAAAAGCCGAAGGATTGAAAATAGGAGTTTACTATTCGCAAAATGTAGATTGGATGGCTAAAGGAGGAATGGGAAATATTCCGGAACTTAATGGAGCTGAGTATTCTGAAAAAGAAGTAAAAGAGTATGTGGAAACATTGGTTATTCCTCAAATAAAAGAATTGACGACCAATTACGATATTGACATATTTTGGTTTGATTTACCGGGAGCAAGTAATGCCAATAAGGTTTTGAGTGAGAAAATTCTCGGAGCACTCATTGAATCTCCTGTCGGAAACAAAATCGTTTATAACAATCGGCTGATTAATGGATTCGAAGGCGATTTTTTAACTCCGGAAACCGATACTCCGCCTATTCCTTATAACGGATATGACAGCAATGTCGACTGGGAAGCATGTTCTTCTATCAATAACAGTTGGGGCTTTCAGTTTGATGATGAATCCAATCCATTCACCATGAGATATTCATGGAAAAATTCCGATTATTTAATTAATCGAATATTGGAATTGAGTAGTAAAGGTGGAAATTTTCTTCTGAATGTGGGACCCGATAAACATGGGAATATTCCTCAAAAGGCTCAAAATGTATTAACGGAAATAGGAAACTGGATGCAAATTTATGGCGAAACAGTTTACGGTACAGTAAAAAATAACTTGATAAATCCGTTTGAATATGGATACATCACAATGAAAAAAGGGAACAATGAATCAGTTCATTGGTATCTGCATGTATCTCCTACTTTTTGGACGGAAGGAGAAATATTTCTGCCGGGAGTATTATCATCACCGGTAGAGGTTACTTTGTTTGAGACAAAAGAAAAATTGAATTGGAGAATGGAAGATAATAATCTGGTTATAGTACTGCCTGATTCGCATCCCAACGAAATATATTCAAGCATTGATGTGTATTTTTCACAAGAACCAAGCCAAATCAGTAAAGCGGCTCTTAAGAATGACAAGATAAGACTTACACCCTATCAGGCTGCGGTAAATGATGTTTTAAGAAAGGACAGCAATCCATATGTAATTCGACAATTTTCGAGAGGAAGCACTATCGAATTTAATATTTTTCTCGAGAAAGGCGAGTATTCTTTTAATTCGGAGTATTCCACATGGTTGAATGATGCTCAAATATACTTTTTGGTAGATGACACCCCTTGTGGTACTGTTACTTTCAAGACAACGTCTACTGATCCTATGGAGGAATTAAATTTCATAAAAGAAGATTTTCCTGATGCCAAATTTATACTACCGGAGTCGAAACGAGTGAATATTAAGGTAAGCAGGAATAATCCTGCAGCAGATAAAACAAGCTGGGTTTCTGTAAAATCAATCGGGTTAAATAAAGCGGATTCATCATCCTTTGAAAAACCGAGGAATGAAGTGTTAATCCAACCTACTTTCATTGACCAAGGATATTTTTCCATTTACGACAGTGTTGGAAAAACATATCGAATCCATGATTTAACAGGGAAATTAATTCGTGAAATAACAACAAATAATATTCGGACTCCGGTATTTGTGAGTGATATTCAATCAGGAATATATGTGGTTTCCACTGACAATTTTCAAAAAAAGATAATCATCAAAGAGCAATCAAAATAATCAGGAGATTTATTTATTCTCTTTCGGTATTCTGTCGAAGAAAGGATTTTTGCTTGTCGCACTGAGCGGAATAGCCATTACGGTTCGACAATCATTTAACCAATCGAGTTTTTGAGCGGCTAATCCGGCGGAAAACATTACGCGGGAATCGACCCTCAGGTCGGCGGCCGTTGCACAAGCCGACCCGATTGCAATTCCTACATCCACGGAGTTGATTGTACAAGGAACCGATTCGGGTTTTTCGTCACACGTCGCAAAACCACAGTGAGCGCAATTTAATCCTTGTGTCCGGGAATGTGTTCCGATAAGGATAACGGCTTCGGCTGATAGAATGTTCTCGGCATCGCGAAGCATGAATTTCAATCCGGTTTCTTCTCCCAAGGCGTAAATTTTATCCGATAAAACTTTCAAATCGTCTCCTTCGGCCACAATAATTTCAATAAGATCCAGGCCTTTCCCTTTGGGAGCCGTGCGTGCTGCTGTCATAATTTGCCGTGCGACATCTATTAAATGGTTGTGTCGCGTTTCTCTTTCGTTTAGTATCATAAGCTTGATTCTTTAAGTCAAATACACCGCAAATGTACATTTAATCTGATTAATAATCCATAAAAATTTTTTAATAAACAGTAACTCCGGCAAGAAATAAAACGGCAAATAATTCTCTTCATTAATATTTTATTGTATTTTTGTCTCACACTAAATAACAATCATAATGCAATTAACAGCTAAATTAATACAATTATTACCGATAGAATCCGGCATGGGGAAAAATGGCGAATGGAAAAAACAGGCCATTATACTGGAAACGGAAGGAATGTATCCCAAGAAAATATGCGTCCATATTTGGGGCGATAAAATTAACCCGGGCCTCTTACAAGTCGGTCGTAATTTGATTGTTGATTTCGATATCGAGAGCCGTGAATTTAATGGACGCTGGTATACGGATGTGAAAGCGAGAAAAGTGGAAGTTGCCGGAGACGCTTCTGCTTATTCGCCTGATTATGAGATGCCGGAACAACCTTTCCAAGCTCCGGCTCCACCGGCCGATTTGATGCCGGATAACGACGATATACCTTTCTAAAATCACTTTATGTCCGATAAATCCGATACATTTTTGGGTTTGGTTGCTCAAGATTTGGTTGCCCGTTTCGGAACCGATTTATCGGATATAACGATTGTTTTCCCGAATGTTCGAGCAAGTTTGTTTTTCAAT
>JAIRRK010000152.1 GCA_031256015.1 Dysgonamonadaceae bacterium | reverse complement strand
GTTTTCACCTTGGACCCTTTGTTTCATGCCGGGGTTTATTATGTTCAAGACGCATCCTCGATGTATTTGGAGCCATTGATAAAAAAATACGTTTCATCGCCTTCGATTGTTTTGGATTTGTGCGCCGCTCCCGGAGGTAAATCGACTCATCTGTCGGCGATATTGCCGGAAGATAGTTTACTGGTATCCAATGAAGTTATCCGTTCCCGAGCCAATATTTTGATGGAGAATTTAATCAAATGGGGCCGGCCGGATACGATTATTATAAATAACGACCCTTCGGAAATTGCAGTCAGCCAACGTTTTTTTGACGTTATTGTCGCCGATGTACCTTGTTCGGGAGAGGGAATGTTTCGCAAAGACCCGAAATCGAACCAAGAATGGTCGCCTGAAAATGTGAAACTTTGCGCGGAACGACAAAAGAGAATCATCGCCGATATTTGGCCGGCATTAAAACCCGGAGGTATCTTAATTTATAGTACGTGTACTTACAATAAAAGGGAAAATGAAGAAAATCTCGACTGGATATCCCGGCGTCTCGGTGCCGAATTATTGGAAGAACCGCGACGTTTGATGCCTCATCAGGTAAAGGGAGAGGGATTTTTCATTGCGGCTCTTCGTAAAACAGCGGAAGAGGGAAAATCGTCGGCATCTGCCGTATCGAAAAAAACGAATCGATTGAAAAACGAGTCAAAGCTTCCGATTCCTCAAGAAGTGAAGAAGTATTTGCTTAACGCCGAAAAATTTTCCGTGATAAATGACGACCATACGATTAAAGCCGTTCCGACAAAATACAGGACTCATTATGAACTATTAAAGCGATTGAACATTTTGAATGTCGGAATTTCATTGGCGAAAGTGAAAGGGAAGGATATTATTCCTTTACATTCGTTGGCGATGTCCGTCGAATTAAATCCGTCGGCTTTCCCTGTCCTTGAGATGAGTAAAGAGGATGCGCTACGGTATTTAAGGAAAGAATCGACTTTTGAAATTCCGACGAATCTGCCTAAGGGTTACGTTCTTGTTTGTTATCAAGGCAATCCTTTGGGATTTATTAAAAATATAGGAAACCGAATCAACAATTTGTATCCGAATGAATGGAGGATTCGGATGCAGATTCCCGGAGAAAATGTTTCGGGGGGATAACCCATTCGGTTGTTGCCATAATTTATAGGCCGAAAAAAAATCATTAACAGGCGATGAACAATCAAAATAGTTGCAAAAAAACTGTACTTTTGTGGCCGGGACAGGTTTATTGTTTTGAAATAAAAATATAAAATAAAAGATAATGAATTTACAATCCAAAACGATTGATTTTCTTCGTTTTCCTTTGATGCTGATGGTTATTTTTATTCACAATCCGCATTTAGGAATTGATATGCAAAATATTGATTATACAAATCTCACAGGTGAGGGTATCTATAGTATTGTTGTTACCTTGGGACACTACACTTTGACCCACATCGCCGTTCCGGGCTTTTTTATGTTTTCAGGTTTTCTGTTCTTTTATAAAACCAGTGAATTCACCCATGTTCAATATTTCAACAAACTAAAAAAGAGAATAAAAACGTTGTTTATCCCCTATCTTTTATGGAATACGTTGTTTATAAGCATTTCATGGATAATTGCTATGAAGAATGGAGAACTTGTCGCTTTTTGGACAAACTTATCGGATAAAGGGATTTTCAGTATTTTTTGGAACCACTCGACTTGGGGAAATCCCCTTGAAAATCAAATTTTTTATGGTCCGGCGTTAGTTCCTTTATGGTTCTTGAGAGATTTAATTCTTTCCATCATTCTATCGCCCATAATTTATTACCTTGTAAAATATACTAAAATTTTCGGAATTATCGGTCTGGGATTTCTGTATTACTTCAATATTGGCTTTGTCGTTGAGGGTTACAATCTAAACCAGCTTATATGTGCTGTTTTCTTTTTTGCTTTCGGCGGTTATTTTAGTATAAATGCAAAAAATTTAGTTTTATCCTTTCGTAAAGTACAGATATTTTCGTCTTTGCTTGCAGTAACTTCTCTCGTTTTTTCGGTATATTTCTACCCGACAAAAATTTTTAACTATATCTACCCTATCTATGTTATATCGGGAGTCATAACAATGGTAAATATGGCTTCCTTTTTACTGGAAAGAAACAAAGTTAAAGAGATTGAGTTGCTGTCGAAGGCAAGTTTTTTTGTATACTTATCACATACGGTTTTAATATTGGGATTTTCAAGAAGATGTTTGAATATCATCATCCCATTTGACAATTATATTGTGCTGACAATAAAATATTTAATTACGCCCTTTCTTTGTGCATTTATCTGTATTGTCCTTTATTCTCTTCTGCGTAAATTCATGCCGAAATTTTTGGCAATAATTGTAGGTGGTAGAAGTTGAACATTTCGTGCCGAATCAGAGTTTGACCGTTTTCGATTTTCCTTTTCTCGTTTCGTTATGAAAACGATCAATGGAAGTTACTACGTATTTGTATTTTGTTTTCCCGGTTTTATAAGGAAGCGGATAAAAAGTGTTTCGAGTTATTCCTGCTATTTTTGACGGGTCTTCCAAGTTTACTCTTTCTTTCTCTTTGAAACGGTACACAATATAATATTGTGCATTTTCGGGATTTGTATGGCTTCCGTTTTGTTTCCAAGTCAATCGATATTCATCGGAATTCCATTGTGCTTTCAATGATTTGACATCTTTCGGACGTTTATTGTGCATGTGGAGGTAAGCCGGAATAAGGGCAGGATATTGGTGATAATTATTTCTTAAACTATCGGCAATTCCTCCGGTATTTCCGGTTAATTCGTAAACCGGCCAAAAACAATTTCCGTAGTTCGCTGGAAGAGTTCGGGCCAATTCCATTTTTTGACTCAGCTGATTTTTCTGCGGATTTCTCAAATCTTTCGCTTTCACGGTTCGCTCTATGCTCTGTCCGATGTAAAGGTGTGCGCCGTAATTATTGAGCGTCCACCATTTAATCAATGTTTCATAATCCGCAGAAGCATGTCCGATTTCCCAGTAAATCTGAGGGATATTATAATCAATCCAGCCTTCTTTTACCCAAAGTTTCACATCCGCATACAGATTATCGTAGTTTTGTAATCCGTTAGTATCGCTTCCGGAACCGTCCGGAGTGTTTTTCCTGTTTCGATAAATCCCGAAAGGACTGATTCCGAAACGGACATAAGGTTTTTCCAAAACAATGGTTCGTTTAATTTCCCGAATTAATGTATTCACATTATTTCTCCTCCAATCGTCTCGTTGGTTTTTTCCGAATCCTTGAGCTTGTCCGTATCGATTAAAACTTCGATCATCGGGAAAAGGAACTCCGGCAATCGGATAAGGATAAAAATAATCGTCCATGTGGATTGCATCCACGTCGTAACGCTTTACAATATCTTCGACTACTTTACAGATATATTCTCTGCTTTGCGGCAATCCGGGATCAAAATAAATTTGGTTGCCGTATTCAATAAACCATTCAGGATGCCGGAAATAAATATGTCGATAATGAAGTTTATCGTTTTCACTTGTCGTAACCCGATACGGATTCAGCCATGCGTGAAATTCCATGTGTCTTTTATGAGATTCTTCAATAAGAAATTCCATCGGGTCGAAATTTCCTTGCGGAGATTTTCCTTGTTCTCCGGTGAAATAACGACTCCACGGTTCGATTTCGGAATAATAAAAAGCATCGGAACAAGGTCGCGCCTGAAAAATAAGGGCATTGAAATTATACGATTGTAAACTGTCCAACATATTAATGAAATAGTTTTTCATCTGCGGGACAGTCATATTTTTATATTGATCTTGCCAAATCGTGCTAATCCAGATTCCCCTAAATTCTCTTTTCGGAATAATCCGGGAACAAAGACTATCGGAAAAAAAGAGGCACACAAGTACACTCAATAGAATTTTTTTCATGAATCTTCTTTTATGGAAATAATCGGCAAAGATATAATAATATGATTTTTTTTACAATAAAAGACCAAGTACATTGGCTCAAAAAGAAACAGCTACTCTCCTCGCAGGATGACTACCACTCTCCTCGCAGGGTGACTACCACTCTCCTCGCAGGATGACTACCACTCTCCTCGCAGGATGGCTACCACTCTCCTTGCAGGATGACTGCAACTCTCCTTGCAGGATGGCTGCAACTCTCCTTGCAGGATGACTGCAACTCTCCTTGCAGGTTTCCGCACCATGACCCCGAGCTGCGACTTCGCCTTACGCACAACAAAAAAGGGTGTGCCGACCGGCACACCCTTATCTGTCTGTGATTATAATTACAATTGAGGTCCTGAAGGAATTAAATCTTTTCCTTCCGGTAAATATTGCTCAAAGTTTTTGATGTATTTAGCGGCTAACGATTTCGCTTTTTCTTCCCACTCCGATACATTTGAATAGGTAGTGCGTGGGTCTAAAATATCGGAAACGCCCGGCAATGATTGAGGAGCCGTCAAGTTCAAAACAGGAATATGAACTGTTTTTGCCTTTTCGATGGAACCGTCGATGATGGCATCAATAATGGCACGAGTATCTTTCAAAGAAATACGTTTGCCTGTTCCGTTCCATCCGGTGTTTACCAAATAAGCTTTTGCTCCGTGTTCTTTCATTTTATCTCCCAGTGTTTTTGCATACATAGTCGGATGCAAAGTAAGGAAAGCTTCGCCGAAAGCAGGCGAGAAAGAAGGAAGCGGCTCTGTGATACCGCGTTCCGTTCCGGCCAATTTTGAAGTATAACCGCAAAGGAAGTGGTATTGAGCTTGCTTATCGTCTAACATGGAAACCGGAGGAAGTACTCCGAAAGCATCGGCAGAAAGATAAACAATCTTTTGGGCGTGACCGGCTCTTGAAGGAAGAACAATTTTATTAATATAATAAATCGGATAAGAAACGCGGGTATTTTCTGTCTTGGAAGCTGCTTTTGAATAATCGGGAGTTCCGTCTGCTTTTACTGTTACATTTTCCAATAAGGCATCGCGACGAATGGCGCGCCAAATATCCGGTTCGTTTTCTTTGCTCAAGTCGATCACTTTAGCGTAGCATCCTCCTTCGTAGTTGAATACTCCGTTATGATCCCAACCGTGTTCGTCGTCTCCGATTAAATAGCGTTTCGGGTCGGCGGAAAGAGTTGTTTTTCCTGTTCCCGAAAGGCCGAAGAATACAGCTACATCACCGCCCTTGCCTACGTTGGCCGAACAGTGCATGGAAGCTATTCCACGAAGAGGCAGGTAATAGTTTTGCATTGCAAACATTCCTTTTTTCATTTCACCGCCATACCAAGTTCCACCGATAATTTGAATTTTTTCCGTTAGGTTGAACATGACGTATACTTCTGAATTTAAACCTTGTTCTTTCCAATTGGGATTGGTTGTTTTTGAACCGTTGAATACAACGAAATCGGGTTCACCGTAGTTGGCCAGTTCGTAGTGAGAAGGGCGAATGAACATGTTGGTCACAAAGTGAGCTTGCCATGCTACTTCCATAATGAAACGCACTTTCATGCGGGTATCTTCGTTGGTTCCGCAGAAAGTATCTACTACGTATAATTTTTTGGCTGTATTAAGTTGCTTGAGTGTAAGAGCTTTACAGTGGTCCCAAACTTCTTTGCCTACCGGCTTATTGATTGTTCCGTCCCACCATATTGTATTTTCAGAAGTGCTGTCTTTTACAATGTAACGATCTTTGGGAGAACGTCCTGTAAATTTACCTGTATCAACGGATACTGCACCGGTGTTAGTTAATGTACCTTTTTCAAATCCTTCGTTTGCGGGATCCATTTCAGCTTGATAAAGCTGCTCATAAGAGGGATTGTGAACGACTTCAATATCGCTGCCAATTCCGTACTTGCTTAAATCTAAATTTGTCATCTTCAATTTAATAATAAATAATGGACTTTTTTTATGTTAATTCTCTTTCTTTCTAATTAAAAGCACACAAAAGTACGGCTTTTCTTTTCAATAAGAAAATCTTTCCGAGTAAAAAACCAAAATCATCGATAAAATTAACGGATAACCATGATTTTTGTCACAGCACCTTGACTTCCGTCAGAGGCGATTGCATATACCAAATAAATGCCCGCTTTAACCGGTTCTTTTTTGGCATCGGTACAATCCCAAGTGTATTGTCCTCCCAAGGAATTGGCTTCTTTGATTAAGTTGCCGGCCACATCGGTTATTTTCAAAGCAGAGTTCGACATTAATCCGGTTATTGTGACTTGACTGTTTCTCAAAGGATAAACGGGATTCGGATAAACAGCGACTTCAGAATAATCGGATTTTCCTTCCGATGCATCACTTTGATAAGAACATAATCCTTTACTTGTTCCGATGAATACTTCTCCCGATTTCGGGTCAATGGCAATGGAATTTACTCTGTCCGACAGAATTTGACTGTTTTTAGTATTAAAGTTTTCCACTTTGATTGTTCCGTCGGTTTGGTCAAGGAGAAATACTCCGCTATCTTCCGTTCCGAACCATTTTCTGTTAGCTCCGTCTATGGCGATTGTGTTTATTCTTATTCCTTCCAATACATAGTAGCCTTGTCCGTATTCATCCGTTCCGATTAATCGGTTGCAACGTCCGTCGCGAACTTGAGCCGGTGAAGTAAAATAAATCGGTCCGATATCTGTTCCTGCCCACACGATTCCATTCAAATCTTCGGCTAAGCACAAGTAATTTCCCGGTCCGAAATTTTTTCCCGATTGATCGGCAAATGCTTTTGAATAAAAGAGTTCATCATCCAAGGTATTGTCTATTGTGTTTTTATTGTTATAGACAAAGATGCCTAATTTATCTTGTCTGTAAATATTTCCCCAAATCAGATTATTTCGAGTAACTATTAATTCGTTTAATTGCCCTCCCGTAATCTCGGAATGATAAAAAGAATTCCATGTATTATCTTTCTTTTTTACCACGACGGAATTACTGACGGCCGTATTTCCTATAAAAAGATTATTATTTTTGTCAAAAGCCAAACCATCCACCCGAACATATTCCATCGAGGAAGAAGAACCCGGAAAAATAGTCTGTAATGCATTATTCGTATTGAAATATGAATGTAATTTTATTAATTCAAATTCAGAATTTTTCTTTTGTAATTCATAAACTCCTTCTCCCCATGCAGAAATAAAAAAGCGATTAGGATCCGTGGGATCAACAACAGCAGACATTAAATCCTGACAAACTAATTTATTATTTTCCGTTTGTTCTCGTATGGCTTCCGTTATTTTATCGTTATCCATGTTGTACCACTTTTTATCTTCATACACCATAAATGTTCCGGGTATGTTATTTCTATTTGTCCATCGACTGCCTCCGGTGACCATTAATTTATTATCGGTATATTTTAGTCGAAAAGCATAATTTCTTATGGGACTGTTAACTTTTATTCCTGAACTTTTAATCGTAAATTCGGATGAATTTCTATCTTTTGCTATTTCTGTCAATCCGTCCGAATTTCTTGCAATCCAATAAGTTCCTTCTTTTTGAGAAGAAATACCATCAGCCGTCAACGTAATTTCTGTTTCGTTTGAAAAGTCGGAATAAAAAGAGATTTTTTCTCTTCTAATAATCACCAACTCATCTTTGAGTGTATAAACTCCTTTGAAATAGCCGTTTCGAATCATTTTAACCGAGTAATTTTCATCCACACACCAAATAACATAATTGTGTGTATTAAATACCAGATGATCTTTAAAAATCAACAATTGCTCAATATCTTTATCGCTATCGGGGAAAGACAAAGGTTGATATACCCAACTTTCTTTATCTTGAAGATTAGGGTTTTGAGATAAGTTTATTTTCAAAACGCCTTCCTCTGTTGATGTATATAAATAACCATTCCATTCGCAAACGGAGCGAGTATCAATACCCCATTTACTACAATCGTTCTTTATCTCTCTTTTTTGTAAATCAATTTCTATAAAACCAAAAGTACCTGATATGTAAGCATAATTCCCGACCAAATCAACATTATTGATTTTTTTGTTCGTCATTTCTTTCTCTTTTAAGGAAGAGATATTGGTTATATCGTTTTCACTGAAAAAAAGATCAATATTTCCGCTTTCATAAACCAACACCAGACATTTTACATCCGGATGATATTTCATGAAAGAGATATCCGTATCACTCAATCCGGTTTCTATGGAGTATGTTTTTACGGCATCATCCTTGACGGAATAAGAAAGCAAAGAACCATCGTATATTCCGAACACATAATTGGGAGTAACCGCAACAATTGTCGCATTTTGATATGCTCGATACGATTTCCATTTGTTGTTTTGGGCATTTAATCGGGTAAATCCCAACAAACAAATTATTATTAATAATAGATTTATCAGTTTACAGTTTTTCATTTAAAAAATCTTTTAGTTTTTCTACTGCCCGAGCTCGGTGACTTATTTTATTTTTTTTATCCGCACTCATTTCCGCAAATGTTTCCGAACAATTTTCAGGGACAAATATCGGATCATATCCAAATCCTTCGGTCCCTTTTTCTTCTCGAATAATCTTACCGGCGACAATTCCTTCAAAAAGGCACTCTTTCCCATCAAGAACCAAAGCAATGACGGTTCTGAATCGGGCAGATGTATCTTCTTTCTTTTCCAGCTCTTTCAATACTTTCCGCATGTTCGCTTTCGAATCTTTTGCATCACCTGCATACCGAGCCGAATATACACCAGGAGCGTTATTCAATGTTTTTACTTCCAATCCTGTATCATCGGCGAAGCAATCGAATCCGTATTTTTCTTTCACAAATCGAGCTTTTATTAACGCATTCCCTTCCAAAGTTTCTGCCGTTTCGGGAATATCTTGAGTGCAATTTATTTCTTTTAATGACAATACTTTGTACTGTTGACCTAAAATCGATTGTACTTCTTCTAATTTATGATTATTGTTTGTTGCAAAAACTATCTTTTCCATATTTTCATTAACGCAATTTCATTAAAAAAATTACATATCAACAATATCTAATATGATAATTCGTTATCCAATCACTAAAGAGATTTTAGATGTTATCTTCTCATAACAATTTATATTTCGTCAATGTAGCAAAAACGCTGGGTATTTTTCTCATGGTATTGGCCCATCTCTCGATACCTGAAAATTTATATGTTTTTATAAACAGCTTCCACATGCCGCTTTTTTTTATTTTGAGTGGCTATTTATTATCCGCAAAAACTTTATCGATTCCGTTGAAAGCTTTCTTTGCAAAAAAAGCAAAAACATTACTTATTCCGTATTCCATTTTTGTCGTTATCACTTTCCTGTTTTGGTATTTCATCGGAAGAAAATTCGGAGAAAACATGCAACCGGAAAGCAATACCGTAAAATATATTATAGGAGCTGTCTTGGCAATTCCTTCAAAAGAATTCATGGAATTTAATCTTCCTATTTGGTTTCTTCCTTCTTTATTTTGTTCTGAAATCATTTTTTATTTGGTCCACAAATACTGTAAAAACTATTCTTTTATACTATTTATTTTGATTTTTGGTTTAGGTATTTTCATAACCGAAAACCATTTCGCCCGTTTGCCTTATGGCTTGGATGTAAGTCTGTTTTCTTTGGTATTTATCTATTTCGGATATTATTTAAAGGAAAAGAATTTAATTGATAAGTATATAATCCATCCTTCACTGCTATACAAAGGCATCACATTCATTGTCTTTTTTGCTTTAACTGTTTATATTTCAAGTATAAATGATACAGTACTGATGTATCAATGCAAAATGGGAAATTATCTGTTATTTTTTATTGGAGCAATTTCCGGAACCATTATTATTTTATCCGTAAGCAGTATTATTAAAGAATATCCATTCTTTAATTTTTACGGTCGCAATACCATTATCATATTGGGTTTTCATCTGATGACTTTCAGTATTATTAAAGGAATACAAACATTTGTTTTAAAAATTCCGTTGGAAATAACTGCGGGAAATTTAGCCGTAGATATCTTATATTCTATTTTGGTTTTCTTATTTCTTGCTCCTGTTATCTATTTAATAAACAAATATATCCCTTTCGTATTGGGCAGAAAATCCGGTATTGTTTAGAAGCTTTTTGATTTAGGCGAGTGCTTGTATTTGTCGTTTAAAATGCTTACTATTGCACTCCATTGACTGTGAATCGGGTTAGTTGGAGCCATTTATTCTATTTTTAAACAGTCTGCGTAGATATACTTATGTTCCGTCAAGAAAATTTAAACTATTATTTATTCATTACGTTAGCGACGTTGTTTATTGGCATTGGTTTTACTTCCGCCGATTTTTTCACCTCTCCGGCAAATGATGTCAAAGATTTCTTTATTCTTTTCTCACAATGGGGAACATTGATGCTTGCTTTGTGGTCCGTTATTTATTTACTTTCAATAAATAAATATCTATTCGGATTATTTTATCCTGTTATTTGCTTTTTATCCGGCATACTCATGTTCTTCCGTTATACCACCGGAACTACTTTAACCACAATGATTATGGATGCCGCATTGGACAATGATAATCAATTAACCTACGAACTTATCAGCTTGAGTTTGATTGTTATTTTAGTTGTTAGTGTTGCAATTGCCCTTCTTTTCGTTTTTTACCGATTCAGATACATTAAAGTAAATTATATTTGGCTCAATCTTCTATCGGCCTCTGTTATTTTCCTTATTCTTTTTAATATTCCTCGAATAAATAGACCTTTAAGTGAACGGATTCCATTTAATTTATATTTCATTTCTTCTCGATACATAACCGAAAAAAAAGAAGTGTTAAAGGAAAGAGAGAAACTGAATAGTTCCATCGTTTGTGGAGAAAATTCCGATTTACTGGTTTTATTTGTCTTGGGAGAATCTTTGCGTCCGGATCATTTGGGATTTAACGGTTATCACCGAAATACGACTCCTCATTTATCAAAGGAAGATATTATTTCTTTTCAAAATATTTATTCCGAATACACTTATACAAATGTCGCTGTTCCTCATATAATGACCCGGGCAGACAGTATTCATCCGGAGCGGGCTTACTCCGAACGGTCCTTTATCGATATTTTTAAACAATGCGGCTTTTACACAACATGGTTAGCCAATCAGGAATCTTCCAAAAGTTATGTCTATTTCATGAATGAGAGTGATACTTTGATATACGCAAATATCAATAAATCGCCTTATGTTTTCGACAAATGGTTGGATGAAGCTCTTCTTCCCTCATTGAATTATTTTATCGAGAAGAAAGAGCAAAAAAAGATGATTATTCTGCACACAATCGGGTCTCATTGGTATTACAATTCTCATTTCCCCGATGAATTTCAAAAGTTCAATCCGACAACCAAGAGCCGGATTGTGAAATCAAATACTCCGGAAGAAATGACCAATTCGTATGATAATACCGTTCTTTATACCGATTTTTTCATCTTTCAAGTCATCAACTCGATAAGAAATAAAAATGCTGTTTTGATTTATTTATCGGATCATGGAGAGGCTTTGGGAGAAAACGGAATATGGCTTCACGCCAATGATGCTTTATATACGCATCGTCCGGCTTGTTTTATTTGGATGTCGGAAATTTACAAACAAAATTATCCGGAAAAATACCGCAACTTACATCAAAATAAAGATAAGTATTACCGGACGGATTTTCTGTTCCCAAGCATTCTTGAAGCAGCCGGTATCGAAAGCGATATAATCGACCCGGATTTAAGTATCTTCCGTTAACTTTTTATCTCCTCAAAGCCTTCGCCGTAAACACCTCTTACCGAAGCTTGCGAGATAAAGGCTTTCGGGTCGATTCGATTCACGATGCGGAAAATACTTACCGATTCGGTCTTTTTTGCCATTACGACAATTATTTTCACCTCTTTTTTCGAATACCAGCCGACACCGTCCAAAATGGTACAGCCTCTGTCGACTTCGTTTATAATGGCATCGGCTATTTCATCGTACTTGGAGGAGAAAATAAAAAATTGGACAGATTGTTTCGCTCCATTCAAAACCAAGTCGATGCAATAAGATATAATTGCCATGGATACCAATCCGTAAACAATCTTTTCCACGCTGTGAAAAATCAGGTAAGTGGAGCTGATTATCAGAACATCGATAAACAGCATGGCTTTTCCTAACGAAATCCGATAATATTTATTGATAAGAAGAGCCAATATATCTGTTCCGCCCGTACTTCCCTTAAAGTTGAAAACCAGTCCGATTCCCACGCCGCAAAAGACGCCGCCCAATACACAGTTCATGAAAGGTTCGTGTTTTACCAACGGCTCTTTGATTATCGACTGGAACAACGACAATAAAAAAGTCAATATAAAAACATTGATTATGGTTTTTATACTGAATTTGAAACCGAAAAATTTGATTGAGAATAAGAGCAATACGCTGTTGATGCTCAAATAAGTTACCCAAACCGGCACTTTTGTCGCGAAGAAAACAAGAGCACTTATACCGGTTACGCCTCCGGTTGTGATTTCGGAGGGAAGGAAAAAGCCGGTCCAACCGATGGCATATAGAAACAATCCCAAAAAGATAAAAATATAATCTTTTATCTCCTGAATAATCATTTTTTTAGAAAGATTCATTGTGCTTCTCTGTATTTATTTTCATTTTTATCGTCCAGCATACTCAAATAACTTTTATACCGCGATTCGCTGATATGATGCTCTTCCAATGCTTTGAGAACGGCGCATCCGGGTTCTTTTCTGTGCGAACAGTTATTGAAACGACAATCGTGAGAAAATTTGAATATTTCGGGGAAATAGTGCGATATTTCCACCTCTTCCATATCAAAAACACCGAAGCCCTTGATGCCCGGAGTATCGATGATATACCCTCCTTCCGGCAATTCAAGCATCTCGGAGAAAGTAGTCGTGTGCATACCTTTATTATGGTATTCGGATATTTCCTGCGTTTTTTGATTCGCCTTCGGAATCAGTCGGTTTATCAGCGTCGATTTCCCCACTCCCGAATGACCGGAAAATAAAGTGATTTTATCTTTCAATAACCGATGTATGAACGTCAAATCTTCGTCTTTGACGGCCGACAACCGATAACAAGGATAACCGATTGTTTCGTACAGATGAATCATTGCATTCAGGTATTCCGAATCGCTTTCGTTGTAACGGTCCGTTTTATTGAAAAAGAGGGAAACCGGAATGCTGTAAGCCTCCGCAGTAGCCAGAAATCGATCGATAAAAACAGTTGATGTAACCGGATAATTAACGGTAGCTATCAAAAAAGCCCGGTCGATATTCGCGGCAATGATATGCGATTGTTTGGAAAGATTCGACGAACGACGAACGATGTAATTCTTCCGGTCGTCGATTTCATGAATAAAGGCATTTCCGTCCCGATTTTCTTCTATTCCGACAATATCTCCCACCGAAACGGGATTGGTACTCTGAATATCTTTCAAACGGAAATTGCCTTTCAGCTTAGCATCGACAAAACGATTGTCTTCCGTTTTTATCCGATACTGACTGCCGGTATTCTTAACAACAAGCCCTTTCAAGATTATACGGTCATTATTTCTTTTTCTTTGGCAGCCAAGACTTCTTCTATTTTCTTCAGATATTTATCGTGAAGTTTTTGCACTGCTCCTTCCGTTTCTTTTCCTTCATCTTCCGAAACACCTTCTTTTACGGCTTTTTTCACGGCGTCATTTGCATCGCGGCGAGCGTTGCGGACACCTATTTTTGCGCTTTCGGCTTCGGACCGGGATTGTTTCACCAAAGCTTTTCGTCGTTCTTCGGTTAACGGAGGTATTCCCAGACGAATAATTTCACCGTTATTTTCGGGAGTAATGCCTACGTCCGAATCCTGAATGGCTTTTTCTATCGTGGTAAACATTCCTTTTTCCCAAGGCAAAACCGTGATGGTCTTCGCATCGGGCGTGGAAACAGTTGCCACATTCGACAAAGGCACCGAACTGCCGTAATATTCCACTTTGATTCCGTCTAAAATATGCACATTCGCTTTGCCGGCGCGTACACGCAGCAACACATCTTCGAGGAAAGTCAATGCTTGAGTCATTTTTGCCTCGGATTGATCTAATATTTCTTTGATTGCACTCATAATATATTGATTTGAAAATTAATTAAGTTGTTTTTATTCAATTATGAACCCGTGTTCCTATATTTTCTCCCGATAACACTCTTTTAAGATTGCCCGGCGTATCCATATCGAAAACGACGATGGGAAGATTATTGTCTTTGGCCAAAGTAGTTGCCGTCAAATCCATTATTTTCAATCCTCTGCGATAGATTTCATCGTACGAAACAGAATCGAATTTCGTTGCGGAAGCATCTTTTTCCGGGTCGGAGGTATAAATTCCGTCAACTCGGGTTCCTTTCAACATAACGTCAGCGTCCAACTCGACCGCCCGCAAAACAGATGCCGTATCGGTCGTAAAAAACGGATTGCCCGTCCCTCCCGAAAGGATGGCTGCTTCGCCTCTGTTCAAGGCGTCCACGACGTCTTGTTTCAGATACAACTTTCCGACAGGGTCGATTCGTGTTGCGGTAAACACATTTCCTTTGATGTTTTCCTTCTCCAAGGCCGACGATAAGGCCAGACTGTTGATGACGGTTGCCAACATTCCCATTTGGTCGCCTTTCACCCGGTCGAATCCTTTGGCTGCTCCGCTTAATCCGCGGAAAATATTTCCGCCGCCGATAACGATGGCCGGTTGAATATTCAGCTTCATGATTTCTTTAATTTGTTTGGCGTAATCTTCCAAACGTTTTTCGTCGATTCCGTATTGTTTTTCTCCCATCAGGGATTCTCCGCTCAATTTCAGAAGAATACGCTTATATTTCATACAATAAAAATTAATTGGATTTGTTACCTGACTGCAAAAATACAAAAAGGTTTTGACTAATCGTTATTTCTTCTTTTGAATTAAAATATTCGCTTTCTTCCGAGCCGCGCACCCTCCCCTCTTGAGCCGTCGCTCCGAGCTGCGACCTGCTCGCTCCCGAGCTCTGTAAAGTGACCGATAAACTTTTTCGGAAGACTAATAATCTTTTTCGTAGTCCCGAAAAGTTTTTTCGTAGCCCCGAAAAGTTTTTTCGTAGCCCCGAGAAAGTTTTTCGTAGCCCCGAAAAAGTTTGGTCGGACTACTTTAAAATACTGTTATTCATCACAATATTCGGCAGTTTGAATCGCAGTCAAACGATAAATACAAAACGGATTCCGGACCCATATTAAATAAAAGGTCAATGATACTCGGATTAGGTAAGAAGCCGTATTTATTTTCAAAAACCTGCCGGTAAGGCCTAAACTTATTTAGATAAAAATCTTTTTTGGGATGAATCATTTCTCTCAAATCCCGTTCTTCCGGATTTAACCCGGTTTTATATTGTTCCGAATAGCTTATTCGGGGAGAAATATCCAATAACGAACAGAGTAAAATCCGCAATTCCTCGGTGAAGTCGAATAAAAATTCCGGCTTCTTTTCATAAAACGGATGAAATTCATCGGCATAATATTCGAAAAACGGAGAGGAACCGTAGGCCGAAACAATGGCATTCCAATGTAAATGTTGCCAATTTCCGTGTTCCGAAATCCGAATATCTTTTGTCGGGCACTTGTCCGATTTCGGCTTTTCTACGGGGACGGTCAGCGTTTGCAAGCCGTTGGAACCGATAATAATACAACGATTTCGATAGGTTTGTTTCATATAATTATCCTGTTTTTCGATTATTACATCCCGGAAAGAGTTCATCAGGATATAATATTCCACAGGAGCCAAATAGGCCGCCGTCAGAATAATTTTATTCATGAAATTTATTCTTTATCGATGGAGTCGACCATCCGAAACAGTCGGTTCCATCTGATTTTCCCGCCGAATAAACCTTTATCTTTATCCAACGACATCCATATCAAGATGGGTTTTCCTACGATATGGTCTTCCGGAACAAATCCCCATGCACGCGAGTCGGCAGAGTTATGACGGTTATCTCCCATCATAAAGTAGTAATCATATTTGAAGGTGTAACTGTTTGAAAGAACTCCGTTCAGGTAAACTTTATTTCCGTCTTTTCTCAACACGTTTCCTTCATAATTAACGATGCAGCGAGAATAAAGAGCGATGTTTTCATCTGTCAGCAAAATGGTTTCTCCCGCAGCGGGAATCCAAAGCGGGCCGAAATTATCGCGAGTCCATCCCGTATTATATGAATAGGGATATGTCGGCGATGAATTGCCCAAAATCCGGTCCGATTCGATACGAATCGATGTAAACCAGTCGCTTCTTTTCAAGAAGTCGTAAGCCTCTTGCGTAAGGGGTAATCGGTAAACGGGATTGTAATTGCCGTACTCGTTTTTTGTGATTCCCAATGCTTCAAAAAAAGGTTGAACATTCATAAAATGATTCAGTAATTGTCTGTCATCCTTACTTACACCCAATTTTTGAAACTGTTTTTCGGTCAATGATTGTCCTCTCGTTTCCACGAAATAATTGTACTGAACTCCTTTCGGAGTCGGTTGCTCGACATTGTCGATATAGACTTTGTTATCGATAATTCGGATTGTATCGCCCGGCATTCCGACACAGCGTTTCACGAAATTTTCTCTTCTGTCCACCGGTCGATAAACCACTTTGCCGAAAACTCCTCTATCCGAGTTCACTCGCTCGCGACCATTGTGATAAACCAAATCGTAATAGTCCGGATTGGGAACATTGACGGCTACGGTGTCTCCGGCCGGGAAGTTAAAAACAACAATATCGTTTCGTTTCACCGTTCCGAAGCCTTTTAATCGTTTATAATCCCAAGAAGGCCAATCGGAATAGGATTTCGTGTTGATAATCGGCAGCGTATGATGTGTTAAAGGGAAAGCCAAAGGCGTATTCGGCACACGAGGGCCGTAACTCACTTTACTTACGAATAAAAAATCTCCGACCAGCAGGGTTTTTTCAAGGGAAGAACTCGGAATCTGATAATTCTGAAAGATAAAGATATTGATAAAGTAAACCGCAATCAGGGCGAAAACAATAGCATCGACCCAATCGGCTATTTTTTTCAGCACTTTATTTTCCGATTTTTTCCATCCGTCCCAGGGAATTACTTTGGAAATATAAATATCGAAAATCAGGGGAATTCCGAACAGTAGCCAATAATTATTGTCCCATATAACAAACAGGACATAGAGTAATGTAATTATTGAAAATTTAATCCATTGCGATTTTTTTGTTGCGAGCACTCTTTTTTTTGCAGTTGTTTCAACTTGAGTTTCAGAAGATTGATTACTCATAAGATATAATTATTATTTGTTTAACCTAAATTCAGCATATCGTTCATTGTCAGGAATCCTTTTTTTCCTTTTACGAATTCGGCGGCCAATACGGCACCCAAAGCAAATCCTTTTCGGCTTTTCGCATCGTGTTTTATTCGGATAACATCCGCATCCGACTCGTAAATAATTTCATGAATACCGGGAACTTCTCCCTCTCTTTTCGAATGAATGAGCAAATCGTCCGGATTTCCTTTTTCGGCTTCTTTCCATTGTTTTTTCCGGTCGATATTTTCCAATATTCCTTCGGCCAAAGTAATGCCGGTTCCGCTCGGAGAGTCCAACTTATGAATATGATGAACTTCCTCCATGTACACATCGTATGGAGGAAATTTATTCATTATCCGGGCGAGGTATTTATTTACGGCAAAAAAGATATTGACTCCTATGCTGTAGTTCGAAGCATAAAAAAAAGTTTGCCCTTTTTCGGCACACTCTTTTTTCACTTCATCCATGTATTGCAGCCATCCGGTAGTACCCGCGACAACAGGCATATTTCGTTCAAAACATTTCTTATAATTGGAGAAAGCCGTTTCGGGGCGAGTAAATTCAATGGCTGCATCGGCAGATAAGAAAGCGGAAGAATCAAAATCTTCCTGATTATCTATATCGATAATCGAAACTATTTCATTGCCTCTGCTTTGTGCGATTTCTTCAATCGCGCGTCCCATTTTCCCGTAACCGATTAATGCTATTTTCATGAAAGTACCTTGAATTATTTGGATTTGCAAACTTACATAAAAAATTTGTATTTAATAAGAACGTTCAACGGAAATGTGCGATATGCCGATTTTGCCTCACGGTTTTATCGATACTTCATCCGGAAACAAGGCGGAGGGGTTTTTTGCTATTTTTTTACTATATAAATTGTTATTCCGATAATTTCACTTATCTTCGCACCTTTCAAGTTTATACCAAATTTATTTTTAATTAAATCATCAAAATTATGAACAGAAACGTACTTTACTTAGTAATGATGTCCTGCTTCCTTTTTGCGGGACAAGCGAACGCGCAAAGAATGACCGAATTCCTGAAAAAACACTCAAGAACACATGAAAAAGCATCGTTACGCAATTCCCGGCAAGAGAGCAATCTTTTTGCTTTCCCCGGATTGTCGGGAACAATCTCAAACAGACTCGCGGCACAACAAGCGGCGCGCCCTACCACCATTTATCGGGAAGATAGTTACGGACAAAAATCGAAATATGAGTGTGAATACGATGTCTATGGGCATGTTGTGTCCGTGAGACTCTATGAATGGAACAACGACTCGGAAACATACGAGTTCCGTGGGGCTTCCGTGCGCGAATACCACCAATTGCCGAACGGTGAATTTGTGAACACAAAGGAAGAGTCTGAATTCATTTGGAACGAAAAGCAACGGTACACCGCCGCTTACGACAACAAAGGCATGCAACTGTGGTATCAGGGCGAATCGTTCGATTTTAATTCATCGACATGGTCGGTTGACTATCGAACCGAAGCACGTATCGAAAACGGCATCCG
>JAIRRK010000086.1 GCA_031256015.1 Dysgonamonadaceae bacterium | reverse complement strand
TGGAGAACTCGCAGTGGTTATCGAGGTGCTCATGGGAAGAAGATGAAAAGTACGACACCGACAAACGGTCAGGCTACCAGCGGTTCAAGTAAGCTTGCCGAAGCCGGCGGGTTCAACGCCTTGCTCGTAGGCGCCGTGGGCAGTGGTAGCCGCTACGGTTTCGGCACGCACACGTACTTCTGGTCGAGTAGCTCCTACGATGCTTACTACGCGTGGAACCGGAACTTGACCTACTCCTACGAGGGAGTGAACCGGATCTACAACTCCCGGTCGGCCCTGTTTAGCGTCCGTTGCAAGAAAGACAACTAAGTCTGTAAATGAAGAAAAAGAGTTAAGAGGTGCGGGTAGCTGCATCTCTTTTTTTGTGCGTAGCGCAGGTTTCCTTCTTCTTCTTTGTCTTGATACAAAGAAGAAGAAGCCACTCTCCTCGCATGATGGCTACCACTCTCCTTGCAGGTTTCTTCTTCTTCTTTTTGTCATGTGTTAGACTTCTTCCCGGTAGAGTTTACACTTAAGTATGACATTTTAGGCAGTCTTTTCAATAATGGCATATTATTTGAGTTTATTTCGTGTGAGATCAAAAGAAACATCTGAAATATTAAAGAGATATACAATGAAAAAAAATTTTTCCGACAACGTAAAGGAAATATTGATATATAGCAGAGAAGAAGCCGGTCGATTGCGAAACAGCAATGTGGGAATCGAACATATACTCTTGGGTATTTTACGCGACTCTCAAAACGGAGCTTCTTCCATCATTCAATTCTTGGGAGTAAACTCGAATGAACTGAAATCGGCTCTGGACAGAGAAATGGCTGAGGAAGGAGAATATGTATCCGAAAATCAATTGACAATCGATAAAAGCGTAGAAGGTCTGTTGCGAATCAGTTTACTTGAGTCCATCAATTTAAATAGTTCCAAAACCGATACGGAACACTTACTTCTTGCTATATTAAGAAATAGCGATACGGTTGCTTACCGTATTCTGAAAGAGTACAATATCGATTATCAACGGGTTTATAATGCCATCCTTGAAAAGAACGGTATGAATATCGAAAAAACGGAAGATTTGCCTCAAATGGGTGCCGAATTTGGAGACGAAGACGACGATGAAAACGAAGACCAGTTTTCCGGTTCTTTCAAAAAAGGAAAAGACAGTTCCGGACAAACCGGCGATACTCCTATCATCGACAGTTTCGGAACGGATTTAACAAAGGCCGCAGAAGAAAATCGGCTGGATCCGATTATCGGAAGAGAAAAAGAAATCGAGAGATTGGCGCAAATTTTAAGTCGCAGAAAGAAAAACAATCCGGTTCTCATCGGAGAACCCGGAGTGGGTAAGTCGGCTATTGTTGAAGGTTTAGCTTCTCGAATCATTCAAAGAAAAGTGGCACGTGTCTTGTTCGATAAACGCGTAATTAATTTGGATATGGCATCCATTGTGGCCGGCACAAAATACAGAGGTCAATTCGAAGAAAGAATCAAAGCCGTATTGAATGAGCTTTCAAAAAACCCGAACATCATCTTATTTATAGACGAGCTTCATACCATTGTAGGTGCCGGCGGAGTAGCCGGGTCGATGGATGCCGCCAATATGCTGAAACCGGCACTGGCAAGAGGCGACGTCCAATGTATCGGAGCAACCACTTTGGATGAATACCGGAAAAATATCGAAAAAGACGGAGCTTTGGAACGCAGGTTTCAAAAAGTAATGGTCGATCCGACCACCGCCGAGGAAACGCTGCAAATTCTGAACAATATCAAACCGAAATACGAAGAGCATCATAATGTTATCTACACGGATGAAGCCATCGAATTGTGCGTGAAATTGACCAATCGCTACATTAGCGACAGAAACTTTCCGGACAAGGCAATCGATGCTTTGGATGAAGCCGGTTCAAGAACTCATATTTCAAATATTGTCGTACCCAAAGCAATTGAAGAGTTGGAAACCCAAATTCAGGAAATAGAACAGCATAAATCAAATGCCGTGAAATCTCAGAACTATGAACTGGCCGCCAATTATCGCGACCAAGAACGGCAATTGGTGCTTAAGTTGGAAGCTGCTCAAGCCAAATGGGAAGAAGAATTACAAGAAAACAAACAAATTGTTGATGGAGACAAAGTAGCGGAAGTAGTAGCCATGATATCGGGTGTCCCTGTTCAACGGATAGCGCAAGCCGAAAATCAAAAGCTGCTGGCGATGAACGATACGCTGAAAGCAAACGTAATCGGTCAGGACGATGCCGTCGATAAAATAGTAAAAGCCATTCAACGAAATCGAATCGGCTTAAAAGATCCGAATAAACCGATTGGAACATTTATGTTCTTAGGGCCTACCGGCGTCGGAAAAACTCACTTGGCAAAGAAACTGGCTGAATATTTATTCGACTCTTCGGATACTTTAATCCGCATCGATATGTCGGAATACATGGAGAAATTTACCGTTTCCCGCTTAGTCGGAGCCCCTCCGGGATACGTCGGTTACGAAGAAGGCGGACAGATGACCGAAAAAGTTCGTCGTAAACCCTATTCCGTGGTACTGCTGGACGAAATCGAAAAGGCGCATCCGGATGTATTTAATCTGTTATTGCAAGTATTGGATGAAGGCCGACTGACCGACAGCTTGGGAAGAAAAATCGATTTTAAGAATACCATTCTTATTATGACATCCAATGTGGGAACTCGTCAGTTGAAAGATTTCGGCAAAGGAATCGGGTTCAATCCTTCCTATTCCGATGATAAAGAGTTTTCCCGCGGAGTAATCCGGAAGGCTTTGAACAGAGCTTTCGCACCGGAGTTCCTGAATCGGGTGGACGATATTGTTATGTTCGATCAATTAGACAAAAAAGCTGTTCACCAAATCATTGATTTGGAATTGAAAGGTTTTTATTCCCGTGTCGAAAGTTTAGGTTACGGACTGACAATTACCGACGAAACCAAAGAGTTTATCGCGGAAAAAGGTTATGACGTGCAATTTGGAGCAAGGCCTCTGAAAAGAGCTATCCAAAAATATTTGGAAGATGAACTGGCCGAAATGATTATCAAATCAAATGTAAAAGAAGGCGATTCCATCACCATTGATTTCGACCCGAAAGAACAAAAAATCATCACCAAAGTCAAAACGAAAAAGAAGACTCAGCGAGGAGAATAATCAACACAAGACAAAATGTCAGTCGGAACCCGACCGGCATTTTTTTTGATTCATCCGGATTAAAAAACAGCAAACAAAAAATAAAACAATTATGAGTAATAAAAAGCAGACAGGTCATATCGGAGTTACAACCGAAAACATTTTCCCCGTTATTAAGAAGTTCCTTTACAGTGATCATGAAATTTTTCTTCGCGAATTGGTTTCCAATGCAGTAGATGCTACTCAAAAATTAAAGACTTTATCTTCCGTCGGAGAATTTGACGGAGAACTCGGCGATTTAAGTATTCGAATCGATATAAATGAAAAGCAAAAAACGTTGACGATATCCGATTGCGGAATCGGATTATCCGCCGAAGAAATCGAAAAATACATCAATCAAATTGCATTTTCGAGTGCAAATGATTTCCTGGATAAATATAAAGACAATGCCAATTCCATTATCGGTCATTTCGGTTTGGGCTTTTATTCGGCTTTTATGGTTGCGAAAAAAGTGGAAATCATTACTAAATCGTGGAAAGCGGATGCTCACGCCATGAAATGGGAATGCGACGGATCGCCGGAATATTCCATGAACGAAACAACGAAAGAGAATCGAGGAACCGATATTATCCTTTATATAGACGAAGACAGCAAGGAGTTCCTCGAAAAACAAAGAATCGAAACTTTATTGAAAAAATATTGCCGTTTCCTTCCTATCCCGATTGTTTTCGGGAAAAAAACGGAATGGAAAGAGGGTAAATCGGTCGAAACCGACGAAGATAATGTGATCAACAACACAAATCCGTTATGGACCGAAAAACCGGCCGAATTAACCGATGAAGATTACAATCAATTCTATAAAGAACTGTATCCGTTTAGCGAAGACCCGCTTTTCCGGATTCATTTGAATGTCGATTATCCGTTTAATCTGACCGGGATTCTTTACTTCCCGAAAGTAAAAAGCGGAATCGATTTACAAAAAAATAAAATCCAACTCTACAGCAATCAGGTGTACGTAACCGATTCGGTTGAGGGAATTGTTCCCGAGTTTTTGACACTTCTTCACGGGGTCATCGACTCTCCGGATATTCCTTTGAATGTGTCGCGCTCCTATTTGCAGTCAGACAGCAATGTGAAGAAAATCTCGACTTACATCACCAAAAAAGTGGCCGACAGATTGGAGGAAATCTTCAAAAACAATCGTCCCCAATTCGAAGAGAAATGGAACGACTTGCGTATTTTTATCGAATACGGAATGATTACCGAAGAAAAATTCACGGAACGCGCCCTGAAATTCGCTCTGCTCGAAAACATGAACCGGCAATTCTTTACATTGGACGAATATAAAGCATTGGTATCGGCCAATCAAACCGATAAAGACGGGCAGACTATCTATTTGTACACGACAAATAAAGAAGAACAATATGCCTACATCGACGAGGCCAAAGCTAAGGCTTACGATGTATTGATTATGGATGGCCGATTAGATAATCATTTCATGAATACATTGGAACAAAAGTCGGATAAAATACATTTCGTGCGTGTAGATTCCGATGTTTTGGATAATCTGATAAAGAAAGGCGACAGCAAAGAAGTGAAATTATCGGAAGAAGAAAGAAATGCCTTGATTGAAGTCTTCAAAGCGGCCATTCCTCCCATGGATAAAACCGATTTCGTTGTCGGGTTCGAACATCTGGGAGAAAATACGAATCCGGTCATCATTACTCAAAACGAATTTATGCGCCGAATGAAGGAAATGGCGGACATGCAACCCGGAATGAATTTTTACGGAGACATGCCGGTTTCGTATAACATGACGGTTAATCTTGATTCTCCTTCCGTAAAGAAAATCGAGGCAGACAAAGAAAACACAAAAGAAACCGTTAATCAATTGGTTGACTTGGCCCTGCTGTCGAACGGATTACTTAAAGGGGAAGCTCTCAGCAAATTCATCAAACGAAGCGTCGATCTGATTTAAGAACCGATGATAACAGACAAGGTTATCGGGCAATTAATCGAATGTATGAGGGAAGCGTGATGCGGGCATAACCGGGACCGGTGTTACCTGTCATGGTGCCGCCGGATCGGTTTGGCATATTCACCACAGCACTGCCTTTCGCACCGGTGTTCCACTCATAACCCTGACCATCTACCATGGAAGGGTTGTCGAAGATAATCTCGTCGCCGTCGTTCCATGTAAGACTGTTTCCGAATACCGCATCGTTATAGTTCAACGCAGAGGTATCTCCTTGTGTGTCTTGTGTGCGCGGGGCGTTTGTTGCCGCAGGATTAATGGCCACACAACCCGGCATGCCGCTGAGAAACGATGATCCTCCACCACCGGCACCCTGGTTTCCATAAGTCATGTGATTATTATCGCCGCCGGCACCGCCATACCAACCGCCGCCGGCACCACCGCCGGATTCGGCCCCACCGGTGCTCCCTCCTGCGCTTCCACTGCCAAAAAAGCCCCGCAGAGTTGAGG
>JAIRRK010000137.1 GCA_031256015.1 Dysgonamonadaceae bacterium | reverse complement strand
TTCTCGCAAACCAAAATACGAAATATAATCAGAGTTTTCAAGTTTAGAAAAATAAGACACATCGTTGGTCGTTATCTGTTGTAGAAAATCAGTTGGAGGAAATTTTCGCCACTTAACAGATAATCTAAACGCCGGAAATAATCCATCCGTCGAAACTTGATAAATGACCGGATTGAAAGGTGTATATATGAAAGACTTGCTTTCAATATTATAGATGCTTTTTTGATCGCCGGTGGTATAAGCTGATTTAAATTCTTTGTCGATAAAATTTTAATACAGTAAAGTTTGTATCTGTGACAAGAAAGTAAGAATCGGAATGAATTTCTTTCGACAAATATCCTTTATTCGTCCAAATAATATTTCCATCAGGAAGAAAGTCGGCATAAGAGGAAGCGAAAGTTATTCTCTTCTCTGAGATAAATCGGGAAGTACTTAAACTGAAAGCTAATACTTTGTTATTTATATCATTGAGATAAATCATATTTTCTTTCTCTTGAATAAAAAAGAAGCAGGATATAAGCATTCACCAGGCCCGTTTCCCTGTCACCCTATTTGTGTTATAAACGAGCCTTTTTACCGAATGCGAGCACTTTCTCTCTGTCTAATATCAGCAGCAGATCTTTGTGGTAGATAATTGATTCAATTCTCTAATTAAACAATCATTCGTCGTTGACAGCTTTAAAAAAGATGAATTTTATAAAAAATAGATTGATTCTATTTCGACATCAGATTTAATATGAAAAAATTTTCCTCTTGAATGAATTGACCTAGAAGAAATGGATTTTTTTTAATGAAATTCGATTACCTTTGTAACTGCGTTCAATCGGCTTTTATGAGTAATATTAATTATGATTTAAAAAAAATCAAAGGTTTTGTTTTTGATGTTGATGGAGTTCTTTCTTCCGACACTATCCCTTTGCATCCCGGTGGTGAGCCTATGCGGATTATCAATACAAAAGATGGATATGCCCTGCAATTAGCTGCAAAACAAGGATATCACCTGGGTATTATTACGGGAGGAGATACCGATGCCGTTCGAAAACGTTTCGAAAATTTAGGATTCCGGTATATCTACCTCAAAGCGCGGTATAAGATGAACGAGTTTCGTGATTTCCTGAATCAAACAGGGTTGCAATTGGACGAAATTTGTTATGTCGGCGACGATATCCCTGATTACGAAATAATGAAAATCGTCGGACTGCCGGCTTGTCCTGCCGATGCAGTTCCCGAAATCAAAGCCATATCTAACTATATTTCGCACAAAAAAGGAGGAGAAGGTGTCGCCCGCGATATTATTGAACAAGTTTTGAAAGTACAGAATAACTGGATGAAAGCTGATGCATTCGGCTGGTAAATAAAATGGTATGTTAGAAAATTTATCCGAATACAAAATTATATTGGCTTCCAATTCTCCCAGAAGAAAAGAACTTCTTTCGGGATTGGGTTTGGAGTTTGAGGTCAAACTATTAAGCGAAGTCGAAGAGAATTATCCGCCTGCGTTGCAGAAAGAAGAAATTCCGATTTATCTTGCAAAATTAAAGGCAGACGCCTGTTATCCATTCCTAAAAAAAGACACTTTCCTAATCACGGCCGATACGATTGTTTGGCTCGGCGGAAAAATTTTCGGCAAACCTCAAGATGCCGTTGAAGCCAAAGCCATGCTTCGGGAATTATCGGGGAAAACCCATGAAGTTATTACGGGAGTGGCTTTAACCACGTTGGAAAAACAAAAAATGTTTTATGCGGTATCCAACGTGAAATTCGCCGAACTGACCGAAGAAGAAATCGACTATTACATAGAAAAATATAAACCTTTTGATAAGGCCGGAGCATACGGAGTTCAGGAATGGATAGGTTATGTAGGTGTTGAGAATCTGCAAGGCTCATTCTATAATGTAATGGGATTACCTGTGAGGATGTTGTATATGTATCTTAAAGAATGGTGATTATGAACCAATTAACAATTGTGAAAATCGGGGGAAAGATTGTCGAAAACCCCGAAGCATTAAATGCGCTGCTGAAAGATTTTTCTTTGATTGCCGGCTATAAATTATTGGTCCACGGAGGAGGTCGTTCCGCCACGGATATGGCCGAAAAGTTGGGAATTAAAAGCGAGATGATTGAAGGAAGAAGAGTGACCGACGAGGAAACGCTTAAAATAGTGACAATGGTTTACGGCGGATTGGTGAATAAAAATATAGTTGCTTTGTTGCAAGCACTTAAATTAGACGCCATCGGACTGACAGGAGCCGATATGAACTCCATGCTTGCCGCAAAACGGCCGGCTACGGACATCGATTACGGATATGTGGGAGATATAAAAAAAGTAAACGGTTCGGTTTTAAGCGAATTGCTTCATCTGAATTATATTCCTGTTTTGTCGCCCATCACTCACGATGGGGAAGGGCAACTTCTGAATACGAATGCCGATACAATCGCAGGAGAAGTGGCGAAGGCTTTGACTTTCGACTTTAATGTTCGTTTGATTTATTGTTTCGAAAAACGGGGAGTTTTGAAAGACGAAAAGGATGAAAACAGCATTATTCCCTGTATGGATAAAGAATTATTTTCCCGGTATAAAGACGAAGGAATTATACAGGGCGGAATGATACCCAAATTGGAAAATGCGTTCGGAGCAATTGCCGCCGGAGTGAAAGAAGTAATCATCACTCGCGCATCTGAACTGAATAACGGAACGGGAACTTTTATCCAATGAAAACACGTTGGAACTCCTCATTAATAATAAAACAAAAAGGAAAATGAATGTTTCTTTTGAAATGATTGCAAAAACATTGTACGGGTTGGAGGAAATTCTGGCTCAGGAATTAATTGAATCGGGTGCCAACGACGTCCGAATAGGAAGAAGAATGGTTGCTTTTTCCGGAAACAAAGAATTACTTTACAAAGCTAATTTTTGTTGTCGAACAGCACTCAGAATCCTCAAACCGATTGCCGAATTTAAAGCCAATAATCCGGATGAAGTTTATGAAAAAGTAAAGGAAATCGACTGGAGTAAATACATCGCCGAAAAGAAAACTTTTGCGATTGACGCTGTTGTCTATTCCATGACGTTCACTCATTCGAAATTTGTTTCTTACAGAGTGAAAGATGCAATTGTCGATTTTTTTGCGGAAAAGGATTTACCGCGGCGTTCCACTCGGATAAATAATCCGGATTTACAACTGCATATCCACATTTCGCACAATCATTGCACAATAGCCCTCGACAGTTCGGGGGAATCGCTGCACAAAAGAGGTTATCGTGTCGAAGACACCGGAGCTCCGTTGAATGAAGTATTGGCGGCCGGCATGATTCTACAAACCGGTTGGAAAGGTGAATCCGATTTTATGGATCCCTTATGCGGATCGGGAACTTTGCTGACGGAAGCCGCTTTAATTGCACTTAATATTGCTCCGGGAGTATACAGAGACCAATTCGCATTTGAAAAATGGGATGATTTCGACCCGGAACTTTTCGAAAAAATCAGTACGGACGATTCCGACGAACGGGAATTTCAATTCAAAATATACGGCTCGGACATTTCTCCCAAAGCCATCAGTATCGCGAGACAAAATGTAAAAAATGCCGGTCTTTCGAAATACATCGAACTGAAAGTTCAAGACATTCAAGACATAACACAGGTTCCGGAGAACGGAATACTTGTCACGAATCCTCCTTATGGAGAACGACTAAATTTCAAAGACTTGGACGAATTGTATTCCGCCATCGGAGAAAGATTAAAACACGTATTTATCGGATACGATGCATGGATAATTTCATCGAATATGGAAGGTTTTCAAAAAATAGGATTAAAACCTTCTTACAAAACAAAATTAATGAACGGAGCCATTGACTGCGAATACCGACAGTATCAAATTTTCGGAGGAAAACACAAAGATTTTAAGGAAGAAAAGAATGTCAAACTTTCTTTGAAAAAGAATTTAAAGAATATATTACCGTGATGAAAAACTACTTTTCGTTATTTATTTTCATGTTTTGTGCCATGAACACCTTCGCTCAGGAAAAGCAACTTACTTTGGAGGATTTAATTCCGGGCGGGAAAACCCATCATCGGTTTTCTCCGAAAACCGACTATTCTTTCCGATGGAAAGGAGATGACCTTATTCAGTACAATCTCGATTCGATGTGGATTGCAGAAGTTCGAAATCCCGGGAAAAAGAAACTGTTCCTGACAAAAGAAGAATTACGGACGCTTGTCGATAATGAAAAGGCGAATCTTGACCAAATTTCATTTACGCTTATTGACGGAAAATACTACGGACGTATCGCCGCTTCATCCAAACTGATTTTCATTAATCCGGAAATGAATGACATTTCATTCGCTTTCCAAACAGAAAAGAATGACCGGAATATAAGTTTTTGTCCGGAGAACAAAACAACGGCTTTTACCGTCGACAATAATTTGTACTTGCGAAGCACTACCGGCGAAGTAATTAATATTTCCCGAGACGAGAAACCGAATATCGTTTACGGACAAATTGTTCACCGAAACGAATTTGGAATAAACAGCGGCATTTTTTGGTCTCCCAAAGGAAATTTCCTCGCTTTTTATCGAATGGATGAATCGATGGTTACCGATTATCCTTTGGTCGATATTTCTGCCCGGGAAGCTAAACTGAAAAATATCAAGTATCCCATGGCGGGAAATGCCGGTCATGAAGTTACTTTGGGGATTTATTCCATGCAATCGGGAAACACCGTTTACATGAAAACCGGAGAACCGAAGGACCATTATCTGACTAATGTTTCATGGGACCCGACCGAAAAATACATTTATATCGCCGAACTGAACAGGGAACAGAATCACATGCAATTGAATAAATATTCCGTTGAAACCGGAGAGAAAACGGCTACTTTGTTTGAAGAGAAAAGCGATAAATACGTCGAACCGCAAAATCCTTTGTTCTTCTTACCCGGTAATCCGGAACAATTTGTTTGGCAAAGCCGAAGAACCGGTTATAATCATTTGTACCTGTATAATACTTTAGGAACGCTCATAAAACAACTAAGTTCGGGAAATTGGGAGGTAAACAAAGTCTTGGGATTCGATGCTGAAAGCAAGAATGTTTACATCACTTCCAACGAGCTGAATCCGATTGAATTTCAATCGTTTCAAATTAACCTTCAATCGGGAAAGAAAACACAATTGAGTAAGGCTCCGGGAGTTCATTCTCCTCAATTAAGTGCTTCGGGAAAATACATGACCGATTATTATTCGAACCGGGAAACACCGAAGAATGTGGATTTAATCGACATCTCCAAAGGGAAAATCTCCCGGTTGCAAACCGCCGTGAATCCTTATTCCGACTATACGTTGCCGGAAATATCTTTGGGGTCAATCAAAGCGGCGGATAAGGAAACGGATATTTATTACCGATTGATTAAACCGACCCACTTCGATTCGACAAAAAAATACCCGACAATCATTTATGTGTACGGAGGGCCTCACAGTCAAATGGTCCTGAATAATTGGCCGGGAAGCGTTCGCGGATGGGAAATCTACATGGCTCAGAAAGGATATGTCCTCTTTTCGCTGGATAACAGGGGAACATCAAACCGCGGATTGGAGTTCGAAAGCATCACGCACCGACAATTGGGGTTGGAAGAAACCGCCGACCAGATGGAAGGAGTGAAATTCCTCGAATCGCTTCCTTATGTCGATGCCGACAGAATAGGTGTTCACGGATGGAGTTACGGCGGATTTATGACAACAAATCTGATGTTGCGTCATCCGGATAAATTAAAAGTCGGCGTTGCGGGAGGACCGGTTATCGACTGGAAATATTACGAAATAATGTACGGTGAAAGGTACATGGATTCTCCCGAAGAAAACCCGGAAGGATATGAAAAGACAAACATGAACAACTTGGCCGGAAATCTGAAAGGACGGTTGCTACTCATTCACGGCGACGAAGACCCCATTGTTGTTTGGCAGCACAGCCTTTCTTTCCTGAAAACCTGCATTAAAGTCGGAACTTATCCCGATTATTTCGTTTATCCCGGACAGGAACACAATATGGTCGGACGCGACAGAGTCCACCTGCACGAGAAAATCGCCCGATATTTCGATGATTATCTTAAATAAAGAGAACATCATCCACTTAAAAATAAACTTATCGAATGAATATCTTATTATTAGGCTCAGGAGGAAGAGAACATGCCTTGGCATGGAAAATAAAACAAAGTCCGAAAACAGATAAACTGTTTATCGCACCGGGAAATGCCGGGACGGCACAAATCGGAATCAATGCGGCCGTTTCGGAAACCGATTTCGAAGCATTGAAAGACTTTTCGTTAAAGAACCATATCCAAATGGTGGTGGTCGGTCCCGAAGTCCCTTTGGTAAAAGGAATCGTCGACTTCTACAGAAACGACGAACAATTGAATCATATCCCGATTATCGGACCGTCGCGGGAAGGATCCCGATTGGAAGGAAGCAAAGATTTCGCCAAAGCATTCATGATGCGGCACAATATCCCGACAGCGAAGTATTTCAGCGTAACAAAAAGTAATCTGACGGAAGGACTCTCTTTCCTGAAAACAATGAAAGCACCTTACGTCCTGAAAGCCGACGGATTGGCCGCAGGAAAAGGCGTTCTGATTATCGACAACCTTGCCGAAGCAGAAAAAGAACTGCAAGCAATGCTAAACGGAAGCTTCGGTGATGCCGGAAATACGGTCGTTATCGAAGAATTTCTTTCGGGAATCGAATGTTCCGTCTTCGTAATAACCGACGGAAAAAGCTATAAAATACTGCCGGAAGCCAAAGACTATAAACGCATAGGAGAAGGCGATACCGGCCCGAACACGGGAGGAATGGGTGCCGTAAGCCCCGTGTCTTTCGCAGACAAAACGTTCATGGAAAAGGTAGAGAAACAAATCATCATCCCGACCGTAAACGGATTGCAAACGGAACAAATCGACTACAAAGGTTTCATCTTCATCGGACTGATTAACGTTAACGGCGAACCGATGGTTATCGAATACAACTGCCGGATGGGAGACCCCGAAACCGAAGTCGTTATGCTGCGTATCCAATCAGACTTGGTCGAGTTGCTGGAAGGTGCCTTCAACGGAAACCTTTCGGAGAAAGAATTGATTGTCGATCCGAGAACAGCCGTCACCGTCATGCTCGTATCCGAAGGATATCCGGGCAATTATCCGAAAGGAAAAGTAATCACCGGGTTGGAAAAAGTACAAGGAAGTATGATTTTTCATGCCGGAACAATCTCTGACGAAAACGGAATCTTAACCAACGGCGGACGTGTTATGGCCATCAGTTCGTACGGTAAAAGCAAAGATGACGCCCTGAAACAATCATTCTTCAATGCACAAATAATCGACTTCGAAGGAAAATATTATCGAAAAGACATCGGATTTGACATCAAATGATTACAAAAATACATAAAGACTTCGTTTCCGGTCCAATCTATTTGATTGTTTTGTTTATTGCCTTTCTTCTGGTACGCTCGCTCAAAGTAAGTGAAGGAGAGGCTTTGTATTTATGGACTTCAACCGCCATACAGACAGGCACTGCCTTCTTTTTATTGTATTTGAATCAGACATTTGCAATTATTAATCATCGAAGTTGTCTGCCTGCCATCTTCTATTTATTACTTACCGGGACCGACTCTTCGCTTTGCTTCGACCGGTTTGCTTCCGTTTCGGCTTTGACGGTCGGAGGGTGTTTTTTCTTTCTTTTCGCGACTTATCAGAAAGCAAACTCACAGAAAGAAATCCTGAATATATCCCTTCTTCTTTCGATTACCGGTTTATACCAATTTAACATCCTGTTTATTCTCCCTTTCTTTTGGTATGGAATGTACAAATTCAAAAGTCTGAACATACGTACCTTCTTCGCCTCTCTCACGGGCGTTATCTTTGTGTATTTGCTTGTATTTTGTTGGAGTGTTTATGCCGATGACATGGACTTCTTTTCCGGTTTCTTCCCCGACATCGAGAGCTTTCGGCGAATTAGCACTCCCTCTTTCGATGCCAAAGAGCGGATTGTTGCCGCGGTTATCGTTCTGCAGATTTTGGTTTCCGGAGCAAAGATTTACATGCTCGGATTCTCGGCAAAAATACAGTCCGTCACCTTTTTGAAGTTTTTCTACATTTGCTCCATAGCAGGACTTATTGTCGCCGCGTTTCACGGTCAGTACAGAAGCGAGTGGTTATTAATCTTCTACATTCCTGTTTCCTTTTTATTTGCTCACTATTTCACCTTCATCCGGAACAAGTGGAACAGTTGGTTATTATTCTTTACCATCATAGTGCTTTTTATCCTCTCCATGATGCCGGATTGGCCGAGTACGCAACTGATGTGTCAAATACCGGGAGGACAGAACTAATTTCGGCGACCCGCCGGCGAGCGAAGCGTAGCAAATTTTAAGTCTATCCCTCAATTCTAATTGAGAGACACTCTTTCATTACTAGAGAGAGTGACACTTTCATTACCTGAAAGTGTAGAAATAGGGCTTACAGGCTTTCTATGGGCTATGCTTCGTTTGTCGGCTACTTAAAAAACGCGCGTATAATATCCATTCCGTTTGCATAAATAATCAAACCGAACAAGAATATCATTCCCGCAATCTGCGCATATTCCATGAATTTTTCATTCGGTTTTCGTCCGCTTACCACCTCATAAAGTAAGAACATCACATGTCCTCCGTCCAAAGCGGGGATAGGAAGCAAATTCATCACACCCAGTATGATGGAAAGAAAAGCCGTCATACTCCAAAAAGCAGCCGCGTTCCATTGGTCGGGGAAAATGCTTCCGATAGTTCCGAATCCGCCTAAACTTTGAGCTCCTTCTTTGGTGAAAATATATTTGAATTGCCCCAGATAGTCTTTTATTTGTTGCACTCCGATGCGAATGCCGGCCGGAATGGAGGCGAAAAATCCGTATTTGATTTTTACCGTTTCATAAATTTTATAAGGATGGCGTAATCCCACTCCTAATTTTCCCGATTCGTTCGGAGTAATTTGAACGGCTGATTCCTGTCCGTTTCTGAAAAGATTCAATGTAATTTCTTTTTCCTTGTTTTCTGCCAAGACTTCCTGAATGTCGTTCACCGCCATATCTTTCTGTCCGTTGATTCCGACGATGCTGTCGCCGGGTTGCAGATCGGCTTTTTTGGCCGGAGAACCATTCATTATATTTTCAACGACGAACGGGTATCTGTAGTTGAAAAAGATTTCTTTTTCGAGAATCCCTTTATTAAAATCTTCGGGAAGCGTTATTTTCACGGTTTCTCCGTTCCGTAAGACTTCGATTTCTTTCGCTTCGAACAGTTTATACAGAGCGTTCCTGTCTATTTTCTCGATTTCCGTTCCGTCGGCCGTCAGAGGAATATCTCCGTTTCGGAATCCGGCGTTTAATGCCGTTTGATTATACGAAAGGCCCATTTTTACATTCCTCAGAGGGAGGTATTCTTCTCCCTGTGCAAAAACCATTGCCGCATAGATGAAGAAAGCCAACAGGAAATTCATCAGAACTCCACCGACCATGATTAATAAACGTTGCCAAGCCGGTTTGGTCCGAAACTCCCACGGTTGAGGAGGTTGAGCCAGAGCTTCTTTGTCCAGACTTTCATCAATCATTCCGGCAATTTTCACATAACCTCCCA
>JAIRRK010000140.1 GCA_031256015.1 Dysgonamonadaceae bacterium | reverse complement strand
AGTATGAATGGGCATTGCTTGGTAACGAGGGCGGGTCAGCCACTTCTGAATCGAACGATTATATCACTTCGATTACTGCCTCCGGTAAATCAGGTTCTTCGGGTATAGTGTGGGTACCTGTTTCCGGGGGAACGGCATCGACCTCTTGGAGTTCCGGAGCGACTTGCGGTTATGCGTTGTACGATGCAACTGTTTGGAGCAGTGCTACCGAGAAAGTAAATTTGATTGCCGACGACGCTCCGGAGCCTTTACTTTTCTTGCCTGCCGGCGGTATCCGGAACTACTACGACGGTAACGTGGGCAGTACGGGTACCAACGGCCACTATTGGAGTAGTGTTGTAGAGGATGAGAGCTCGTACCGCATGCAACTCCTCATGAGCAGCGTGACCGTGTTCGACGTCGGCAGCCGTGCCAGCGGCTTGAGTGTCAGGTGCATTGCGGAGTGAGTTAAGAGTTAAGAACTAAGAACTAAGGACTAAGGGATGCAAGCGATTGTATCCCTTTTCATTTGCAAGCAACGCCTTGGGCAGGGAAAGCTATTCGGCGACCATTTTATTCATTTCGGTCCGATTTAATGAAAAGACCGCATTGCGATGTATTAAATTTGCGCCCTCTTCTTGTTTCTTAAAGTTTAGATGAAGTAAATAATTTAAAAACAAATGCGATGTTAAAAAAGGATATTGGTCTCAACGCCGGAATGATATGGCGTCTCTTATTCGATAAAGGTGCGTTATCTGTCAGACAAATCGGTGAATTGACCGGGCGGGAAGAAAAAATGATTCTGTATGCAATCGGTTGGCTTGCCGGAGAAAATAAAATAAGATTTTTCTCGAAAAGAGAAGTCGTTTATATCGAATTAATCGATTGCCATTCCGATATTTATTATTGATACTTCCGGTCAATCGCATGCCGTGATTTCGGAATATCGTCGTTGCATTATTTGAGGGAGTTCAAGTGACTTTTCCGGTATATCCGATAAAATCACTATCTTTGCCGGATGATGGAAAGAAATGTATTGAATATCAAATTTCCTGCCGAATGGGAACCTCAAAGTGCAGTAATGTTAACGTGGCCTCACGAGAATACGGATTGGAATCCCATTCTTGATGAAGTCGTTGCGTGTTATATATCGATAGTTAAAGCCGTTCTTCCCAAAGAAAAACTGATTATCGTTTGTCGTTCGGAAGCCGATGTTCGGAAAGCTTTAGGGAAGCCGGATTACTCGAGGATTATTTTCAGAGAAATACCTTCGAACGATACTTGGGCGCGCGATCATGGTCCGATTTCGGTTACGGTGAATGATATTCCTTACATTCTCGATTTTACGTTCAACGGTTGGGGATTAAAGTTTCCGGCCGATTGCGATAATCGGATTACAAAACGCTTATTCGCGAGCAACGTATTCGGAAATCGGGTCGCTTATCAGAATATGATGCACATGGTTTTGGAAGGAGGAAGTATCGAAAGCGACGGAAACGGTACCATTTTAACAACCTCCCGATGCCTGTTGTCTCCCAACAGAAACGAGTACAAAAGTTTGGACGAAATCGATGATTATCTGAAAATGTTATTCGGAGCGAAAAGAATATTATTCTTGAATCACGGATATTTAGCCGGCGACGACACGGACAGCCATATCGATACACTGGCTCGTTTCTGTGACGAAAAAACCATTGCTTATGTGCGATGCGATGACGTTGATGATGAACATTACGAAGAACTGTTGTCGATGGAACAGGAATTAAAGTCGTTCACGACGGAAGCCGGCCAACCTTACCGCCTCGTTCCGCTTCCGATGGCCGAGGCCGTTTATTGCGAAGGGGAACGGCTGCCGGCAACTTATGCCAATTTTCTGATTATTAACGGAGCCGTGCTGATGCCCGGTTATGATTCGCCTTCGGATAAGATTGCCAAATCGACCTTGCAAGCGGCTTTTCCCGATAGAGAGATAATCGAAATCAACTGTTTGCCTTTAATAAAACAACATGGCAGCTTACATTGTGTAAGCATGCAAATACCTCAAGGATTTTTGTGATATGAATACATTGAAGATAGGATTGGTTCAACAATCCAATACGGCCGATATGGGAAGCAATATCGATAAACTGAAGGGCAACATACAAAATTGTGCTTCAAGAGGAGCCCAATTAATTGTTTTGCAGGAATTGCATAACGGATTGTATTTCTGTCAAACGGAAGATGTGAATGTCTTCGATCGGGCAGAAACAATTCCGGGTCCATCCACCGAATTATTCGGCTCTTTGGCCCGGGAGTTGGAAGTGGTTATGGTTCTTTCCCTGTTTGAAAAACGAGCCTCAGGTTTATATCATAACACGGCGGTTGTGTTGGAAAAAGACGGAACGATTGCGGGAACATATCGGAAAATGCACATTCCGGACGATCCGGCTTATTACGAAAAGTTTTACTTTACTCCGGGCGATTCGGGTTTTAATCCGATACAAACTTCCGTCGGAAAATTGGGCGTTTTGGTTTGTTGGGATCAATGGTATCCGGAAGCGGCTCGTTTAATGGCCTTGGCCGGTGCCGAGATTTTAATTTATCCCACCGCCATCGGTTGGGAGTCGTCGGATACGGAAGCCGAAAAGGAAAGGCAACAAAACGCATGGATTACGGCACAACGAGGTCATGCCGTTTATAACGGATTAAATGTCGTAGCCGTGAATCGGGTAGGGCACGAGGACGATTTTTCCGGGCAAACAAAAGGGATACGGTTTTGGGGACATAGCTTTGTTGCCGGGCCGCAGGGAGAGTTAATCGTTGAAGCTTCCGGTGATAAAGAGGAAAATATAGTGGTGGAAATCGACATGAAACGTTCGGAAGAAGTTCGTCGTTGGTGGCCTTTCCTTCGCGATCGCAGGATTGACGCTTACGGTAATTTAACAAAGAGGTTTATTGATTGATTCGCCCAAGCAACAAATAACCTTTTGACTTTTGAAGGAAAAAGCCTTCCGTTTTCGAAAATTCAGAAGGCTTTTAATCATCGAGGTTACTTTAAAATAATCGGTCGTTTCAATCGGTGTACATTTCCGGCCTTATCGAATATTTCCAGATAAATAATGTACGCTCCCGCATTCAATTTTGTTTTGGTCTGACTTTTTCCGTTCCAATAAATCACACCCGAAGCTTGCAGGTTTTCATTATTGAGCAAATGATTCACTTTTTTCCGGTTATATCGTAAATGATTAAATGACAATTATATCCGGCTCTATCCAATTGATATTTGATGATATAAGTATCTTCTCCCGGTGAAGGATATTCAATCGTTATGGAATTTGTATTCGGATGATTGATTGATGTTTCACCCTGATATGGAGAATTAACTGTCCCCGGAGTTCCGTGTCCGCTTAAGCTGTTTGCGGAAGTCCAGTTACTTGCCTCATTTGTGGGACGTTTCAGACTGATTCTTTCCAACGCGACGCCTTTTTTCTTACTGATGTTCGATGAATGTAAGGATTCGTTATAATAAAATTCGTCAACAATTCCCTCCGATTGATTATTCAGAAGGGTAATACATCCGGACGTATTAGCCAAAGAAGGCATGTTTTCAAGTTCGACAAACAATGCGTTTTCATCGCAAGTAAAGAATGAAGTAACCAATTCTTTTTGTTTCGTAATAACCAAATATTCTTGAGGATAAAGAAATTTCGGCAGCTTACTTAAGGGATAAGCTTTATTGAGAGACCCGTCAGCCGGTTTTCTGCTTGTAATACTTAAAAAGCGCAAATCGAGAACTTTATCCGAACAGTTTACGAGTTCAACATACTCATTTCCTCCTGTCGGGGGATTAAATAATAGTTCATTAATCAGCATGTCCGATGCGTTTGCGGAATGTCCTTCTCCGATTACAATCGGATTATCTTCGCCTAAGTAATTACCCGATAAATCCGTTAAATCGGCCGCAATTAAATTAAAAAATTCTCCGGGAGCAGGATACGTTTCAAATTGAACAGTCAGTTTCGTACACTGAGGATAGTTTGTGCTTAATTGCTTTATTGTGTATTCGTCGTTTTCTGTTTGATAAGACGCTTCATCCAATAAACTTAGGTGAGACATGGGTTTTGAAAACAAAATCTCGATAGTCTGATTTCCCGACGGAAGAATCGATTCGATAAAAAGAGGCTGATTGTCCGGATTATCACATCGGATAGCGTTTGCTTTTCCCGGCGTTCCTCTTGATTCGTCGGTACTTGCCGACCAATTATCAGCCGTATTGGATACGTTTGCAAAATCTTTACATTCGAGCGACCAACCTCCGTCCTTTTTCTCGGAACTTCCGTACATTGTATCGGAATATTCGAACCATGAAATTAAATTTCCCGAACTGTTTTCCAACATCAGTAATTTTCCGGTATTGGCAAGAGTCGGGAAAGAATTTACGCCGAAAACGGAAACATCATTTCCGAAGAAATCCACATCGCTGTTTTTACATAAAATAAAATAACTTTTCGGAGCAATCTCTCCCTGAGGTAATTGGTACGCTCTGTCTCCATAATAAAATACACAATTGTTCAGTTGGAATACGTTATCGCTTGCGTTGTAAAACTCGACATACTCCGGATTGTCATCGGCCGGATGTGCCATGATTTCGCTGATAAGAATTTCTCCGTATTGAGGTAAATTTTGGTCGACCGGATTTTCCTCGTTCGATAATTGTTTGACTTCAAAGTTGTCAAAATGAAATAATTGGCTGCGAAGAGGAGTAAATGTACAGACAATTCCGAACCAATTCCCTGAAATGTTTTCTTGGATTTGGCAACTGCCTTCTTCCGTATAATTTGTTTCTCCGTTTAGTTTGGAATACAAAGTGAATTTACCCAAGTTGCTTAAAGTCGCTT
>JAIRRK010000075.1 GCA_031256015.1 Dysgonamonadaceae bacterium | reverse complement strand
AAAACGTTCGCAGGAAAAAGGAACAGGACGAGCTTCCGAAAAGGGTTATGCGCGCTTATTCCTTAATTTGGGGAAAACGGATGGAATAAAACCTCAAAATATCATCGGACTTTTGAATGATAATATTTCCGGGAGAAAAATCGATATAGGACGAATTGATTTGATGCAAAATTTCTCCTTTTTTGAAGTCAAAGAACAAGATAAAAACAAAGTAATCCAAAATCTGAACGGAGTAAACTTTTCAGGACGGAAAGTGTCCGTTGAGGTTGCCCAAGGCTCTTCTTCCGAACCAACCCGAAAAAAGGACAAAGGGAATAAACCACATTCCGGGAGGAAAGACCGAACAGAAAGAAAGGATAGAAAAAAATCTTTTTCAAGAAGATAGAGCGTTCCATCCGAAGTATTGATTGTTTCGGGGTGTATCCAAAACACATAAAATCCCAACTAACTGCAAAAGTCGGTTGGGATTCTTTGTTTGTTCCCTGAATAGGCCGTTTTAGGGAGTTTGCCTGCTTGAATTTTCAGTTAAGTGTTAATACTCTTCTTCGTTGAAGAAAAAATCTTCTTTACTTGGATAATCCGGCCAAATATCTTCAATACTTTCGTATATTTCCCCCTCATCTTCCATTTCCTGCAAATTCTCAACCACTTCCTGTGGGGCACCTGAACGCATAGCAAAATCAATCAGTTCGTCTTTTGTAGCCGGCCAAGGTGCGTCTTCTAATTTTGATGCCAATTCTAATGTCCAATACATAACTTTTAAATTTTCGCAAAAGTAAAAAAATATAATTTATTTACAAGGATTATTCCATACTATTTCATCAATGTTGCGGATAAAATTTTGTTTTCGGGAAAAAAGGAAAAAATAATCCGACAAACGATTGATGTATTTTAAGGCAATATGATCGACAGATGCTTCTTCTTCCTCGATTATCCTATAGATGCAACGTTCGGCTCTTCTACAAACTGTTCGGCAGATATGGGCGATGGAATTGGCTTTGCTTCCTCCGGGAAGGACAAACTGTTTCAAAGAAGGAATCAATTCCTGCATTTTGTCCATTTCAGATTCCAACAAATCAACATCTTCTTGTACGATGTCGCATGAACTTCCATTTTCGGTAGCCAAATACCCTCCTAAAGTAAAAAGGTCGTACTGAATTTTCAAGAGGATTTCTCTATCTTCTCTATTATCAATCTCATCGCGCAAACAGGCAATAAATGAATTCAGTTCATCTACTGTTCCGTAAGCTTCAATGCGAGGGCTTACTTTTGAAACTCTTTTTCCTCCTACGAGAGAAGTGTAGCCATTGTCTCCTGTTTTTGTGTATATTTTTCCCATTGCTGAAATATGTTTTATAATTTCTTTTCGGATACTTATCGTCGAAAAATATGATTCCCGATGAATAAAGATCGATTGTTATTCGCGCTTTTGAAGATTTTCTTACATATTGCCAAAATTTTTCTTTCCTTTTATTCTTACCGATATTATCGATAATAAGAACGGTCGAATCGTTAATTAATGGCTCCATTAGATGAAAAAAATCTTCCGGATGAATATTCTTAGAGATATGATTGATAAAAATCATATCACATTTCTGTATTTTTGAGCAACCGGTTTCAATATTTCTCCTGTAGTCACCTTTCAAAACATGAATTCCGTTCAAATTGCGTGCCAATAAAAGACGCTCCATCGGATTTAATAAATTTTCTCTGTCTTCCAAGAGATAAAAATCGGTTTGAGGAGAAGCCGCCATAATCAGATATAAACTCATGACTCCGGTAGAACAACCTATCTGAACAACATTTTCAGACTTGAAGAAATTGACCATCCGAAATAAAAAAGCACCGTAGGCAGGCGATTGTGTTTCCCTTCTGGTGATGGAAGCTATATCATCGCCTCTCTCCAGAAGTTCGATTCTGAAATCTTCTATTTCTTTAAAAGCATAATAATGAGCTTTTTCTTCAATAACTTTAGTTATCAAATTATAAACAAAAGGCGAATGAACTCCAAAACCTTTTCTATAACGTAATTTTCGGTATAATTTCGTTCCGGGCAATTTCATGACAAAATAAGGTTGATAGTTTCTGAGATTTACTCTCCTATCAATTTGAACGTGTATCCTTCGTCGAGTAACCATTCGATTGATTTCGGCAAAGCATATTTCATGTTTTTTTCGGCCTTGAGAGAATCATGAAAGACGATGATTGAACCGTTTCGAACATATTTTTTTACATTTTTGAAAACCTGCTCTTTCGTCATTAACCGACTGTAGTCTCTGGTAACGACATCCCACATAATGATTTCGTACTTCTTCTTTAATAAAAAAAACTGAAATAACCGCATGTGCCCATACGGAGGCCTGAAAAGATTACTTTTAATCAGTTTTCCGGCCTCTTCCACATCTTCGATATAGTTTCTCGAATTCGTTTTGATTCCTTGTAAATGATGAAAAGTATGATTCCCGATTAAATGTCCTCTTTCCTGAATTTGCGCATAAATACCGGGATATTTATTCACATTATCCGCAACACAAAAGAATGTAGCTTTGATTTGATATTTATCCAAAAAATCGAGTACCCAATTTGTTATCTCCGGAATGGGACCGTCGTCGAAAGTCAGATAGACGACTTTTTTATCTGCATTAAATCGCCAATGGGCTCCCGGAAATAATGCTCGGTACAGAAAAGGAGGACGTTCTATCAGCATGATTTAACGATTAGTTTCGGTAATTCCTTGAAATCTGTCGATACTCCGGGAATATGTAGGAATACACTCTTCCATTTTAGCTTGATCGCCTATTTGTTGATAAAAGGCCAATATTTCTTGTAAAAAAAGAATATCATTACGGACTTCTCCCAATACGGAAATATATTGACGTCTATTCAATCGGTTATACCAGTTCAGATTTTTCACGGAAATTTTCGCCAACTCCGAATAAATCTCTTTTGCTTTGTCTACATTTCCTGTTTTATAATAAGCACTTGCTAATCCGTATGTATTGGTAAAATGAAACGGAATATTGTAGGGCGGAATTACTTCCAAACAATAATCCAATGCCTTTTCAGCACGTTCTAAATCACCTTCTTCTATCAAGGAGTTAGCCAGTTCACTGAAATTATATCGGAAATTGCGAGCCATATTGGCCGATTTCTCATCCATATAAATATTCGGATCTTTGAGATTGCCCCATTGGTACTTATTCATGAGATTATCGTACAAAACGTCCGTATCAATCGGTTGAAGTTTATTGGCTTCAAACGGCATAACGCGATAAGCAATTCCGTCTTTTCTGAAATAGTTTTCCAAACGCATAAAATTATCCGGACCGACGGTTGTCGCAAAATAAATAGGACGAGTCCAATCGGAATTGTTTTTAATCATTTCCAATACCATCATTTCACTTTTCAAAACAATTCTTTTGGGTGTTGAAGTCGGTTTTCCTTCTTCATTCAAGCGTTCTCCCAAATCAACAACCATCTCAGCCGGAATCCAATCCGCATTTTCCGGTTTCACCAATCCGGCTTTTATCACTGCTGCCGAATCGACAGGAATCGTTATTTTATAGGTAGGAATATTATCTTCTTCAAAACCTTCAAATCTCATTAAACGTTTATCCTGCAAGTCTTCCGATTTAATTCTGTCTAAAACTTTATCTATCGGCATAGATTGATATTCATCAACCACATAAGCGTAATCATGAGTCTTATCGGCATACTCATAATTTTTCCACGAAATAGGCAACGGCTCGGATTCATAAGCTTGTCGCTTCATTTGGTCGATATACCAATTCATTTGAAGATAACTTAAATTGCAAACCCTCACATCCGTTCGATATTCTTCCACTTCCTGAGCATACCAAAGAGGGAAAGTATCATTGTCTCCATTCGTGAATATAATCGCATTGGGTTCGCAGGTTGTCAAGTAATTCATTCCGAAATCGCGAGCAACAAATCGATTGGAACGATCATGATCATCCTTTGTTTGTGAAATCATTTGAATCGGGATTAGCAAGCACAAAACCGTTCCTGTTATTGAGGAAATGGTCGGAGAAAGTGCCAAGTATTTATTCAAACCTTTAATTACTCCGGCTGTACCTAATCCTATCCAAATGGCAAAAGCGTAAAACGATCCGGCATAAGCATAATCCCGCTCGCGAGGCTCGAGAGGTTTTTGATTCAGATAAATCACGATAGCTAATCCTGTCATGAAAAACAGGAAGAAGGTAACCCAAAATTGCCGAGTCCCCTTTTTTCCCGAATAAACTTGGAAAAATATTCCCAATATTCCCAACAATAAAGGAAGCATATAATATTTATTATGACCTTTATTTTTGGCAATGCTATCGGGCATATCGTCCTGAGGCCCTACAAGATATTCATCTATAAATTTGATTCCCGTAATCCAATTTCCATTCAAGATTTCTCCATGTCCTTGAATATCATTTTGTCGACCGGAAAAATTCCACATAAAATAACGCCAATACATAAAGTTCACCTGATAGTTGAAGAAGAAGCGTAAATTTTCTCCGAATGTCGGCTTCTGAACAATTTTACTTCCTCGAAGTGCAGGAATGCGAACTTTTTTCCCTTTGAAATTTGTCCAGTCTTTGTAAGCTTCTATGTGTTGAGGATCATCGCTATGCATGCGAGGGAATAATTGATTCAGTTCATCGACGTAAACGGCTTTCAATTTTCTTCCCGATTCGTAGTACCGGTCTTTTTCCGATTTATCTCTTTTAAGAATCCGTGACCAAATAGGACCTTCGTCTTTCGTTACATTTTCACCTCCTTTATATTGAAACTCCGAAGCAAAGGTTCGTCCGTAAACCAAAGGAGTTTCTCCATATTGTTCTCGGGAAAGATAATACCTCAATGCAAATACGTCTTCCGGAGAGTTTTGATCCATCGGCGTATTCGCAATCGAACGGATAACAATCGTTGCGTAAGATGAATATCCGATGGTTATGACAAACAAACCAATCAAAATGGAGTTCAACGCAGCCGGATTAATCTTCTTCGAAATGAAAAGATAAGAGGCTAAACAGGCAATAATAAAAACGCCCAAGCCAATTCCGTTTCCTATAAACGGAATTCCCAACAAAGTAATGGTTATGATGAAAGATATTTTTGCTCTTGTTAAATTATGAGACTCTTTCATCGTTGCCCAAATTGCCCAACTCTGAACACCTACTAAAATGATAAGGTAAGCAATCACTCCCGAATTATACGGCAAACCGAAACCGTTTACGAACAATAATTCAAACCATCCGGCAACTTCAACCAAACCTTGTATCAAACCGTACAAAATAGCAACAATCATTCCGAACGATATTATCAATGCAATCACGGCTCCTTTAAAGTTTGCATTCGGATATTTTTTAAAGTAATATACCAAAACAATGGCGGGGATACACAACAAGTTCAATAGGTGTATTGCAATGGAAACTCCCATTAAGTAGGCTATTAATATCAACCACCTGTCGGAGTGAGGTTCATCGGCTACATCTTCCCATTTCAATATTAACCAAAATACCAGTGCCGTCATCAAGGAAGAAAAAGCATATACTTCGGCTTCAACAGCAGAAAACCAAAATGTATCGGAAAAAGCATAGGCCAAAGCTCCGACAGCTCCGGCTCCTAAAACAGTAATCATTTGTGAAAGAGACATTTCACTTTCTTTATTTGTTATCACTATTTTCCGAGCCAGATGAGTGATTGTCCAAAAAAGCAGTAAAATGGTAAATCCGCTGAAAATAGCCGACAGAGCATTCATCATCATACCCACTTGAGAAGGGTCGGAAGCCAAATGAGTAAACAAATTACCTATCAGCATAAAAATGGGATTCCCCGGAGGGTGTCCTACCTCCAATTTATAGGCGGAAACAATAAACTCTCCGCAATCCCAGAAGCTCGCCGTCGGCTCGATTGTTAATAAATAAACAGTTACAGCTATGGCGAACACAATCCATCCTAATATGTTATTTGCCGAATCATATTTTTTCATCATGTATATTTTGTTGCAATTTAATTACTTAAGAAGTCAAATTTGCGACAAAGATAGAAAACATAATTAAATCTTAAATAGTACTATCCTTTATTTTTTGTTAAATGCCTTATTTACGCTCCTTCTTAATGTGCGGTTGATACAACATAAGTATACTTTCATTGCAACTTTTCGCTGCTGTTTTGAAGCAACTTTCTATTGTTATTCATTATACGATGAAGCTTAAAATAATGACATAATGATGTCTTTTATCATAATTGTCGGTTGAGAAAACAATAATAATATTCTGTAAACCATCGTACTCATAACAATTGTTCTGATTGAAAAAGTACTGAAAGAGACTCCAACAATGAGCATTAAAATAGCCATAGAAGATTTGGATGGAGTAAATAATTTATCAAAACATGTATTTATTTTATCAGCGGCTTTATAAAATAAAGAGGGCAAGAATGTTTGAATTTTTTCTTTCGGGACAATTAAGAATATTCCAAATGTAGTAGTAGATAAATAAAAAAATATGCGGACATAATCAATTGAAAGTATGGTAAACATAGGTATCAAACAAATAAATTGAAAAATCCAAATAGCAGCCAGTATATTTCGATCTTTTGGAGTATAAATATTGGAGTGTGTGTTAAAAACGAGCAAAGCATTCATTGTTATATAATAAACAAGGGGAAATGTAATTATCCAATACCAAATTGATAATATATAATTATCTTCCACTAAAAAATTTAACTTGAGATGAAATTTAACAGTCCAAAGGCTATCCCATCCAATTGCTTCAATGGAATTACCGGTTAATTCCGTTGGTTCAAGTCCCGAAATAATATGCCATGAATTCCAAATTGCTTGGGCAACATTCATGTCACCGGAGTTGAGAATTACTATAATAAATGCAAGTGCACTTGGTAATAGTACAAGAAGAGATTGTACTATAGAAGTAAAAATGCATTTTTGTTCATTTCTAAAATCATGTAAAAACAAGAAAAAAAGAATCGGTAAAGTAAAGAGAGCAAAAACTTCGTGTGTTAAAATAATAAATACACTTAGAAGATTTATAAATAGAAATTTAAGAAATAATGGTGCCTTCTTTTGAGTATAAATCAAGGTTACTGCAATAAAAAATAAAAGCATCAAGTAATCTTTTTTAATCCACGCATCATACATTAGAGGGCCGGAGCAGAAAAAGCATAAAGGTAAAAGATACAACGTGTATCCTTTTTTAAGAAAAGCCCTTACAAAAAAAGCGCATACGGAAAAAAGAGATACACTGCATATAATTTTGATAGCCCATTCAACATTATAATCGAAGTATTTTGCAAAAAAGAATAAAATTTCTCCCATTAAACCTCGTCTGACAAACCCTCCCTGATAATTTATTAAGAATTCCGAGACCTGCCACGATCCATATCCATAGTGAGAAAATAAATTAACGAAAAAAACAGAAAGTAGAGAAAGACAGAAAAGAATAAATAAAGTATTGAAAATTTTTGTATGAAAATCGGATTTGTTTATCATTGCTTTACAAATAATTAAAAATGATATTCAGTTTTTGGATTCTATCTTTGAATAAATAACATTAATGACCTCATTATCAACTTTATCGTTGAATTTTCGGCCAAACCAAGCATTCGATGATTCTATTTTATATAAATCTTTCATCTTTAATGTTCGAGGGTTTTCAGGACCTCCGCTGTCATATTCAATATATCGTTTAGAATCATTCACCACTTTAGATGCGTAAGGAGAATTCAATATTAATGTATGGAAAAATATTTCATCTCCGCACAATGTATGTTCAAATTTTGAAAGATATTCGGGATGAATTTTAAGATATTCCAAAATATAGGTGACAATTTCTTTTGAAAAATTAATCCAATTA
>JAIRRK010000172.1 GCA_031256015.1 Dysgonamonadaceae bacterium | reverse complement strand
TTTTTACTTTTTTAGTCGGTCAGTAGTGTATGTTTTTAAATTTCTCATTTCGCTAATTTCACTTTCATCGACAGCTTGATACTGTTGATGTAGTTTGCCCAATAAAAACATTTTATCTTTGCCTACGTTTTCTTTTTTATACCACTTCCTAAAACTGACATGCTAGTAAAGAAGCTTCTCTTTTTTCTGATTTACAGCCCAATCGCTTTGGCATTTGTATAGCAGACAACCATTTCTTGCTAAAATTTCAAGAGGTATTTCCCCATTCTCTGTTTTTACTCCTTAAATAACCCCCATTGAGAACCGATACCCCCCTATCGGCAACAATACAACGGATGGATTTCTTTCTAAATAAAGAAATAAAAGATCTAATAATCTTGCCCTTTGTTGCCAGCTCTTCCTCTTCCGACTTGCTAAACTTTACGCTTAATATCTACCAAATCGAAAGAGGCTTCTATTTCTTCCGGAAGCATGTAGTGTGCTAATTTTAGGTAGGGATTCTCGTTGTTCATCCTGTAAAGGTAAGTAAAAATGTTATGGAATAAACACAGGGTTTTACTGGTGAGCCCTCGAATTGCCTCTGCCTTTACAACTCGAAAACAAAACTGGGAAAACATATCCATCATGTAAGATCGATAGTCCCCTCATATTTATCTCTATACGACCCAAAAGTCCCAACAAGTTCCCCGTCGCTGACTCGTATTTGCCTTTAATCGGTAATATCGACAGATAAAATGACTAAAAAAGGCTGCCTCAAAAAAAGAAACAGCCTTCTCTATCCGTACTACAAGACCACAGTTCAATCTTCCGTATCTTCTTCTAACAGCCTCGCCGAGATCGCCCTGGCACGGCCGGAAGGGGTTTTCATTCTTTCAAAATCTTCCTGACTTCCGACAATGATCTTATCGTATTCTTTCAAACCGGTACCCGCAGGTATCAGATGTCCGCAAATCACATTCTCTTTCATGCCTTCCAACCTATCTAACTTACCGTTAATAGCAGCTTCGTTTAACACTTTCGTTGTTTCTTGGAACGAAGCAGCCGACATAAAACTGGTTGTTTGCAAGGCGGCACGTGTAATTCCTTGCAACACCTGATTGGCAGTTGCAGGAACGGCATCTCTGGTTTCTACTAATTTCAAGTCGCGACGCTTCAAGGCTGAATTTTCATCCCGCAGTTTACGCATGGTAACAATTTGTCCCGGTTTCAAGTTGGGAGAATCACCCGCGTCCATCACCACTTTTTTACTCCAGATCCGGTCGTTCTCTTCCATCACTTCACTTTTATCCACCAGTTGTTGTTCCAAAAAACGAGTGTCGCCGGGTTCTACAATTTCCACTTTACGCATCATCTGACGTACAATTACCTCAAAGTGTTTATCATTGATTTTCACACCTTGAAGACGATATACGTCCTGAACCTCATTCACAATGTATTCCTGAACAGCAGTGGGACCATTGATAGCCAATATATCGGAAGGAGTGATTGCTCCGTCGGAAAGAGGCGTACCGGCACGTACATAATCGTTTTCTTGGACAAGGATTTGTTTCGATAGTGAAATCAGATACGTTTTGTATTCCCCCGACTTGGAGGTAACAATCACTTCGCGGTTTCCTCTTTTTATTTTCCCGAATGATACTTCGCCGTCAATCTCAGAAACCACGGCAGGATTGGAAGGATTACGTGCTTCAAACAATTCTGTCACACGCGGAAGCCCCCCTGTAATATCACCAGCTTTACCGATTGCACGCGGAATTTTCACCAATACTTCTCCCAGTTTTATGCTATCGCCTTCGTTTTTCACCACGTGAGCGCCTAAAGGTAAGTTATAGGTTTTTGTTACCACACCTTTTGAGTTTACGATTTGTGCTGCCGGAATTTTTGTTTTGTCACGTGATTCTGTAATGATTTTCTCCTTCAAACCGGTTTGTTCGTCGTATTCATTTTTATAAGTAATATTTTCAATCATACTTTCAAAACGAATTTTACCCGGCACTTCCGACACGATAACAGCATTGAACGGATCCCATTCAAGGACCACATCTCCTTTTTTAACACTATCGCCGTTACTAAAGAATAATTTAGCCGCGTACGGAATATTGTGTGAGGACAAAATAATCCTTGTATTCGGATCAATGATGCGAAGTTCGGAAAGACGGCTGATTACGATTTCGTGTTTGCCTCCTGATTCTTTATCAACAGACTCCACCGTACGTATGTCGTCGATTTCCAAAATACCATCGTATTTGGAAATAACCTTATTTTCAGTCGCAATGTTTGCAGCAATCCCTCCCACGTGGAATGTTCGCAAAGTCAACTGCGTACCCGGTTCTCCAATTGATTGGGCAGCGATAACTCCCACGGCTTCTCCTTTTTGCACCATACTGCCTGTGGCCAGATTTCGTCCGTAACATTTTGCACAAACGCCTTTTTTAGATTCACAGGTTAACACGGAACGAATCTCCACACGTTCGATCGGTGAATTTTCAATCTTTTCGGCAATATCTTCTGTAATTTCATCGCCTGAACGAACCAAAATTTCGCCGCTTATCGGATGTTGAATATCATGTACCGATGTTCGACCCAAAATACGTTCATAAAGCGAAGCGACCACATCTTCATTATTTTTCAATTCGGTTGCAACCAACCCGCGCAATGTACCGCAGTCTTCTTCATTGATAATCACATCGTGAGATACATCAACCAACCGACGCGTCAAATAACCGGCATCAGCCGTTTTCAAAGCCGTATCTGCCAAACCCTTACGCGCTCCGTGAGTAGAAATAAAATATTCCAACACTGACAATCCTTCTTTAAAGTTGGAGAGAATCGGGTTTTCAATGATTTGTCCGCCCTCTGCACCTGACTTTTGAGGTTTTGCCATCAAACCACGCATACCGGACAACTGCCGGATTTGTTCCTTGCTACCACGCGCTCCCGATTCCAGCATCATAAAAACGGAATTGAAACCCTGATCGTCTTCTCGAAGTTGTTTCATCAAAATATCCGATAAGCGGGAGTTGATATGTGTCCATATATCAATAATCTGATTGTAACGTTCATTAAAGGTGATGATACCCATATTGTAGTTACTCATTATCTGTTCCACTTCGTTATATCCTTCCTGTACAAG
>JAIRRK010000150.1 GCA_031256015.1 Dysgonamonadaceae bacterium | reverse complement strand
TCGGAAACCGGTAAGTTTTATTCTACTCCAAGAATAAGTTATCTTACCGGTTGAGGACGCAAAGGTAATCTGTTAAGACGAAAAATGCAAATAAATGGCTTTTTGTTGATGGAGTAGCTATTTTACAGTAAATCCGGTCTCAATTTTTCCGTTCGTTTAATGGATTGCTGCAACTCCCATTCTCTGATTTTGGCTTCGTGTCCGGAAAGTAATATTTCGGGGACTTCCCAACCTTTATAATTGGCCGGTCGAGTGTAAACCGGAGGAGCCAATAAATTATCCTGAAAGGAGTCGGATAAAGCAGATTGTTCGTCTCCGATGGCTCCCGGAATTAAACGAACAATCGCATCCGTCATGATTGCGGCGGCCAATTCACCTCCGGTCAGGACATAATCTCCGATCGAGATTTCTTTCGTAATCAAATGTTCTCTGATGCGATAATCGATTCCTTTGTAATGTCCGCATAAAATAATCAGGTTTCTGCATAATGAGAGTTTATTGGCTGCAGGCTGATTAAACGTTTCTCCATCCGGAGATGTATAGATAACTTCATCGTAATCACGTTGTTCTTTCAAGGAAGAAATCGCTCTGTCGATTGGTTCACACTGTAAAACCATACCGGCCTGTCCTCCGAAGGGATAATCATCGACACGACGGTGTTTATCCGAAGAATAATGCCTTAAATTATGTACATGTATTTCTACCAAGCCTTTTTCCCGGGCTTTTTTTAAGATGGAATAATTCAAAGGGCTTTCCAGTATTTCCGGCAACACGGTAATAATATCTATTCTCATATCCTCTATAATTTGATGAATTGCACACAGAATATTCTAAAGATATTCCTATATATCTTATGTTTTTCTCTGTTTGTACTTGTTTTTATCCAAAGTAATTTATCTTTTATATCTTTGCAGAGAAAAAAATAATCATCATGCGAAAACAATTGTATTTTATTTTTTCATTCTTTTTCGTAAGTTTTTCGTTGTATGCACAAATGCAGCATCCGGTTAAGTGGAATTATTATATCAACGAAAAAAGCGAAATCATCTTCACGGCTTCAGTTGATAACGGATGGCATTTATACACCATGGATATTCCTCCCGGAGGTCCGTTGCCTACATCTTTCGTTTTTGAGACAATCAACGGAGCCGAATTGGACAACAAAGTTACAACTCTTGCGGAGATAATAACATCTTTTGACAAATTATTTGATATGGATATCAGTTGGTACAAGGATAATCCGACTTTTACGCAAAAATTAAGGATTACCAATCCCGACCGATTTCTGATTGAAGGATATATCGATTACATGAGTTGTAACGATGAAAATTGCATTCCGAATAAAGAGGAGTTTTCTTTCTCCGAAAATCATTTACCGGCTTCGTTGATTGCCTCGGTTCGGAAAAAACTTTCCAAGGATAAAGAAACCGTTCAAGCGATTACCTCTCAACCGGAAGAAAACAACATCGAAATCACGGAAGAAACCGATGAAATAGCCACGTCTTCCGTTGATTGGTGGCAACCAATCAGTCAAGAATGGCATCGTTACGGAGCAGGCTCCGCCGAAAATGACAAATCGTTATTAATCGTCTTTCTTTTGTGTTTCGGAGGAGGTTTCATCGCTTTACTTACGCCTTGTGTTTGGCCGGTTATTCCGATGACCGTCAGCTTCTTTTTGAAACGCTCGAAATCGAACCGAAAAAAAGCGTTTTCAGAGGCGGTTATTTATGGAGTATCCATCATTTTCATTTATCTTATTTTGGGACTATTGATAACCCTGATTTTCGGAGCAAGTGCTTTGAATGAACTCTCGACCGGCGCCGTATTCAACTTAATCTTTTTTGCTTTGCTTGTTTTGTTTGCCGTTTCATTTTTCGGAGCTTTTGAATTCACGCTTCCTTCGGCTTGGACAAATAAAATGAACAATAAAGCCGAATCGACTACCGGTTCCATCAGCATCTTTTTCATGGCTTTTACGTTGGTATTGGTTTCGTTTTCCTGCACCGGACCGATTATCGGAAGCTTATTGGTTCAGGCCGCCGGCATGGAAAGCATCATCGGCCCTGCCATCGGGATGTTCGGTTTCGGATTGGCTTTGGCAATTCCGTTTGCTTTCTTTGCCGTATTTCCTTCTTTTTTACAAAGCATGCCTAAATCGGGAGGCTGGTTAAATTCGGTCAAAGTAGTTCTCGGATTTTTAGAATTGGCTTTAGCTTTGAAGTTCTTCTCCGTAGCCGATTTAGCCTACGGATGGGGGATATTGGATCGAGAAGTTTTTCTTGTTCTCTGGATTGTTATCTTTGTTTTACTGGGATTTTATTTGCTCGGAAAAATCAGATTGCCTCACGACAGCGACTTAAAAAACATTTCGGTAATCCGATTATTTTTAGCCATCGTCTCGTTTGCTTTTGCCGTTTACATGGTTCCCGGATTATGGGGCGCACCGTTGAAAGCAATCAGTGCCTTTTCGCCTCCTCTTTACACTCAAGATTTCAACTTGTACGACGGAGAAGTTCATCCCCGGTTTCGTGACTACGAAGAAGGCATGATTTATGCACAAAAACAAGGGAAACCCGTTTTGATTGATTTTACCGGATACGGATGCGTAAATTGCCGGGAAATGGAAGCTTCCGTTTGGTCCGACCCGCGCGTAAAAAGAATCATCGATAACGATTACATATTGATTTCTTTGTATGTGGATGATAAAACAAAACTTCCGAAAATAATGGAAGTAACAGAAAACGGCAAAACACGTAAACTTCGCACGATTGGTGATAAATGGAGCTATCTCCAAAGTTACAAATTCGGAGCAAACGCTCAACCTTATTATGTTTTACTGGATAACGAAGGAATGCCGATTGCTCCATGGAAAGCATACAACACGAATATCGAAGAATACGTCGAGTTTCTCCGAAACGGAATTCAAACATATAAATCCAAAAATAAAAATGCACAATAAAGAAGATAAAATGCAAGCTTTCGGGCGTTTGCTCGATATATTGGACGAATTAAGAGCAAAATGTCCTTGGGATAAAAAACAAACAAACGAGAGTCTTCGTACCAACACCATAGAAGAAACTTATGAATTATGCGAAGCCATCATTAAAAATAATGTGTCCGATATAAAAAAAGAATTGGGCGATGTGCTTTTGCATATTATATTTTACGCAAAAATCGCTGACGAAAAAAAACAATTCGATATTGCCGATGTATGTCACGCTCTTTGCGACAAATTAATTTTCAGACATCCGCATGTGTTCGGGAATGAAGAAGCAGATACGGCAAAACAGGTTGAGGTAAATTGGGAACAAATCAAATTAAAAGAAAAAGGCGGAAACAAAACCGTATTGGAAGGCGTTCCGGCTTCGCTTCCTTCCGTAGCGAAAGCACATCGTATTCAAGACAAAGCCCGCAGTGCCGGTTTCGATTGGAATCAAAAAGAGGATGTTTGGGAAAAAGTCCAAGAAGAAATGAACGAATTGAAAGCCGAAATTGCTTCCATGGATAAAAACAACATGGAAAACGAGTTCGGAGATCTTTTCTTCAGCCTGATTAATGCTGCCCGATTATACAAAATCAATCCGGATAATGCGTTGGAACGAACCAATCAAAAATTTATTTCCCGATTCAATTATATAGAGGAAAAAGCAAAAGAACAAGGAAAATCATTAAAAGAAATGACTCTTGACGAGATGGATGCGTTTTGGCAAGAAGCTAAGAAATCAACGAAAAGTGAATGATTAAGAGTTTTTGTCGATGAGCGATAAAATTTCTTTTATTTGTTCCGAATCAGCATAAAGACCGGAATATTCCGATTGGTTTTTGAAGTTTTTATTTCGGTATTGCATTTCACCCGGATAAGAATTTCGGAAAGTTCCGTGTATTTCCATCAAACCTTTCTCTTCCAATAAAGAGGCAACGTTTTGCGGAGTAATTCCCGACCCGGGCATAATAATAATCCGATTGGCGGCTTGTTCCATACACCGGGAAATAACCCGGTTCCCTTCTATCGCCGACTCGTATCCTCCGGAAGTCAAAATACGATTGCATTTCAATTCAATCACATCTTCCAAGGCTTCAAACAAATCGTTCGAGCGGTCAAATGCACGATGGAAAGTAACGCTCATCGAATAAGAATGTGCTACTTTAATTAATCTTTCGCATCGTTCTTTATCGATGGTTCCGTCAGTATTTAAAGCTCCGATAACGACTCCGTCGCAACCGATTTTTCCGCATACATGAATATCTTCCTCCATTATTTCAAATTCTTCGTTTGAATAATGAAAGTCTCCGCTTCGCGGGCGAACCAAGACATTCAGACAAATATTCAATTTTCGCACTTCCCTGATGAAAGCATAAGAGGGAGTAAGACCTCCTTCCGATAAACCGGAACACAATTCCAATCGATGGGCTCCGGCTTTTTGAGCCGTTATCGCACTGTTTAATGAGTCGACACAAACTTCAAGTTTTATATTGCGCTTCATAATATTTTGAAATGAAAGTTGTAAAGCTACATTAAAAGTGTTGAGTAACAAAATAATTTCCGTGCAATCACCGGTTTATAACAAAAAAATGGCAGTAAACCTCAATTCACTGCCATTTCTGCAAAAAAGCATCTCACAAAATTATTCTGTTGCTGAATAGATTTTATCCATTCTTTCATAGTCCTCGTTACGACCCAAACTGTAGTAAATATTACGTAAAGCGAAAATTGCATCCGAATCTTTAGGATCCAATTGATAGGATTTTTCGAAATAAGGAATTGCCTTTTCAAAGAAAGCGTGCACACTCTTCATTCCTTCTTCGTATTGTTTTTTATCGACTACATTATCATATTCGGATCTTTTCTCCACGCCCATGTTGTAATAAATACGACCTAACAAAGAGAGGGCTTCCTGATAAGCAGGGTCAAGTTCCAGTGCTTTTTCAAGATTTTCAATGGCTTTCTCATTATTTTTATCGCTTTCGTAAACCTGACCTAAGGCTTTATATAACTCCGGATTATTCGGAGAAACTTGAGTTGCTTTAATTAAATACGCTTTAGCTTCTTCTATTTTTCCTAAAGAAACATTGACATTAATCAAATTTTGCACGTAGTACGGGTCATTCGGAAATTTATCGGCACCGGCTTCCAAAGCTTTTGCATAATTTGCCGTATCCTGTTGAAGATAATATAAACTTGCAATACGTTTGTATGCGGTTTCTTCATTAAATCCGAAATCTTTTATTTCTTCATAGATTTCGATGGCATCATCGTACAATTTCGCCAAATCAGCAGATAAAGCCGCAAAATACCTTATTCTGACATTCACCGTATCGGATGCCGTAAGTGGTTTTCCTTCTGTTTCTTGGAAAGGATCGCCTTCAAATATCGGAAGGTTGGGAATATCTCCATACAGTTTGAAATTTTTATATGCCGATTGAAAATCTTCTTTATCATAAAAATACCTTGCTGCATTTATATAATAATTTCTATTAGCTTGTATATAAGCCTTTATATCCTTTCTATACTTAGGTTTTATCTTTCCTTTGCTATCGGGCAACTGATCTAAAGAATCGGCTGTAAGAAAATAAGGAAGGATTTTATCTAAGGCCGGATACATCAGATCGGCATTGGGAGTTTGTCCTAATATTTCTTTTTCGCTTTCAATGTCGAATTGTTTATTTTCAACCAATCCGGCAATATACCATGTTTCCGCAAGATCTTTTGTTTCAGGATCCGACAAAGCCGAAGTAATTGCAGCCCGAGCTTCTTTTATAT
>JAIRRK010000129.1 GCA_031256015.1 Dysgonamonadaceae bacterium | reverse complement strand
ACGGCAATACCTTTTCTGTTAAATCCGATTTCACTGACGTCGGAGGCCCAAGCAACGGTATATCCTCCGTTTAGCGCATGCTCGATAACTTCCATCATTTCCTCCAAAGGAAGGTTATGGGCGTATGCCCAACGCCAATTATCCGGAAATTCAATTGGAAATGCGGAATAAAACGGATGATGCGTAAAAGAGGTAATGGAAATATAATCATCCGGGTTAATGCCCAACGATTGAGCGAAACTTTGCGGAGAATAGGAAACACCATTGTAAGTAAACGATTGAGGATTTTTGCCCAGATAAGCATCCAAAATACCGTTATAACCCGCAAACCATGCAGTTGATATTTTTTTGTTCGGGTTCTTTATAATAGCCTCTACGTATGATTTCAAAACCCCATCCATTTCTCCATGTTTATGAAGGGGCTCGCCGTAATTTAAGCCGGTCATTTCCGCATTGGGAACAATGCCGTAATATTTAATACAATCGATTACATCGGCGAAAGATCCGCCGGGAGCAAAATTAATTGTTCCGTGCATTCGAACGTATTTTTTCGCTTTATCTTCATAATTTTTACGAACGACAAACATTTCGGATAAATCATATTCGCCTTTTCCCATCCGTATCAACTCGGATTCAATCATTGCCACACCTGAAAACGCCCAACAAGTTCCGGAACCGGATTGATTTTTAATGGAAGTAATCGGGTTCTCTTTAACAACCGTAAACTCAAAACCGTCTGTTTTATTTTTATCCTGTGCTTGACCTAAAAAGCATGCAGAAAGGAATAAAACCATTGTAAGATAATTCTTCATAATACAAATTCATTTATAATTAGTCAATTTCGGACAAAGGTAATTAATTTTGGCGAATAGATAGTATTTTTTTCTTACTCCGACAAAATTCTTCGAGCTTTGCGATAGCGTTGCGCCCAATACTTGGCCGTACTCCAATCTTCAACCACCCCTCTTCCGGAAGCATGTATAAATTTGAAACGATTGTCTTTATAGGTTTCAACAACAATTCCGACATGACCGATTTGGGAAGAATCGGCATTTTGTCCCGCAAAAAAGACAAGATCACCCGGCTGAAGGTGGTTTCTCTTCACGGCTCTCCCTACTTTGGATTGATTGACAGACCCTTTCGGGAGAATATAATTGAAGTTTTTGAAGACATAATAAACATACCCCGAACAATCGAATCCTTTGGGTGTCGCTCCGGCGTATTTGTACGGAGCCCCTTTGAATTTATAAGCATAATCTAAGATTTTCTTTACTTCTTTATTCTTTAATTTTCTTTTCTGAACATGCTCTTGTTTTCCCTTTTCGGAAGGGCTGAACGCTGTGTATTTCGAAGAAGTACAAGAACTCAATAAGAGAAGAAAAAACAGTATATACGATAATTTTTTTGTCATTTCGAACAATAAAGCTATAATGCGCGATACAAATATATATTTTTTAGCTAAATTTGCTCGGGTTTTTATAACTTTTCAAGTCAATAATCATACTTTTGTCCGAATGAATAAAATTATCAGAAAAGAAATACTTTCAGAAAACGTCGTCAAATTGGAGGTTGAAGCCCCTCTTGTTGCCAAATCGAGGAAAGCCGGTCACTTCGTTATCGTCAGAGTCGGTAAATACGGAGAACGCATCCCTTTAACCATTGCAGGAGCCGATTTGCGGCAGGGAACCATCACTTTGGTCATTCAAAACGTAGGAGAATCATCAAAGAAAATCTGTTCGTTGAACGAAGGCGATTTTATTACAGACTTAGTCGGTCCTCTGGGGAAAGCAACCCATATCGAAAATTTCGGAACCGTGGTTTGTGCCTGCGGAGGTGTAGGAACAGCTCCGATGCTTCCCATTATCGAGGCGATGAAAAAAGCCGGAAACAAAGTAATAACCGTTCAAGCTGCCCGAACGAAAAATTTAATCATCCTTGAGGATGAAATTAAGCAATATTCGGACGAAGTTGTTATTATGACCGACGACGGCTCGTACGGGAAAAAAGGACTTGTTACCGATGGAATCAAAGACGTAATCGGAAGAGAGAACATCGATTTATGCGTCACTATCGGTCCTGCCGTGATGATGAAATTTGTTTCGTTACTGACGAAAGAATACGCCATTCCGACAGTCGCCTCTTTGAATACAATCATGGTTGACGGCACGGGAATGTGCGGTGCCTGCCGAGTAACGGTTGGCGGAAAAACACAATTCGTTTGTGTTGACGGCCCCGAATTCGATGCGCATCAAGTTGATTTCGATGAAATGATGATACGGTTAAATGCTTATAAAGATATTGAATAATGACCAATGCAGAATACTTAAAAGCTCAACGGAACGAGCCTTGGAGAGAAGAATTACGGAAGAGTATGAAAAATAAAGAGCGTACCGATATTCCGCGTGTCAAAATGCCCGAATTAAATCCCGACATTAGAAGTCGGAACTACGAGGAAGTAAACTTGGGCTTATCGTTAGACCAAGCCTTACTCGAATCAAAGCGTTGTTTGGACTGTCCCGACCCGCAATGTGTAACCGGTTGTCCGGTCGAAATCAATATTCCCAAGTTTATAAAATGTATAGAAAAAAACAACCTGTCGGAAGCCGCCAAAACCCTGAAAGAAAACTCGGCACTTCCTGCAGTCTGCGGCCGGGTTTGCCCTCAGGAAAAACAATGTGAAAGCAAATGTATTCATCTTAAAATGAAGAAAGAACCGGTTGCCATCGGCTATTTAGAACGATTTGCAGCCGATTATGAACGAGAAAGCGGTTCCGTTTCCGTTCCGGAATCGGCAAAAAGTAACGGAATCAAAATTGCCGTTGTCGGCTCGGGTCCTGCCGGCCTTTCGTTTGCCGGAGAAATGGCTAAATCGGGCTACGATGTCACTGTGTACGAAGCTTTACATGAAATAGGAGGAGTATTAAAATACGGTATTCCCGAATTTCGTCTTCCCAATGAAATTGTGGATGTTGAAATAGATATGCTGCGAAAAATGGGAGTCAAGTTTATAACCAATTGCATTGTGGGGAAAACTATTTCGTATGAAGATTTACATCAGGAAGGATACAAAGGAATATTTGTGGCAAGCGGAGCCGGATTGCCTAACTTCATGAACATACCCGGAGAAAATTTATCCGGAGTACTTTCGTCAAACGAATATCTTACACGTGTAAACCTAATGGCTGCAAACAAAAAAGAATCGGATACTCCCGTGTTTTTCGGCAAAAAAGTAGCCGTAATCGGAGGAGGAAATACGGCCATGGATTCTGTCCGGACAGCCCGTCGTTTAGGTGCAGAAAAGGCAATGATAATTTATCGTCGTTCCGAAGAAGAAATGCCGGCCCGTGTAGAAGAGATAAAACACGCAAAAGAAGAAGGCGTTATATTTATGAATCTGCATAATCCGATTCAGTACATCGGCGATGAAAAAGGACGAATAAAACAAATGATTCTTCAAAAAATGGAATTGGGAGAACCGGATGCATCCGGGAGAAGACGGCCGGTTGAAATTCGGGGAGCAACGGAAACGATGGATGTCGATATGGTGGTCGTTGCCATAGGCGTATCGCCCAATCCGCTTATTCCGAGTGCTTTCGAAGGATTGAATGTCAGTAAATGGGGAACGATTACAGTGAATCAAGATACGTTACAGACCGACTTGCCGGATGTGTTTGCCGGCGGTGACATTGTACGCGGAGGCGCAACCGTTATTTTAGCTATGGGCGACGGCAGAAAAGCAGCAGCGGCCATGCACGAAAAGTTATTAAATTAGGCATGACCCGGAAACTCTCACTACATTTTTTTGTTATTCTGCCGGATTTATTTATCTTTGCACTCGCGAATGCAAAAAAGGATGGTCCGGTAGCTCAGCCGGATAGAGCAACAGCCTTCTAAGCTGTGGGTCTTGAGTTCGAATCTCAACCGGATCACAAAGGAAAAGCCCTTTCAAAGGGGCTTTTTTTATTGGTGATATTTTTCCGCATACCCTTTTTTATCTGCCCCGAGCCGTACCACCGAGCCGGGCTTCGCTTTCCGTGGGCTGCGCTGCGCTTGCGCACGGCTAATAAGATGCCTGCAATTAGAATCGCAGTCATCCTGCAATTAGAATCGCAGCCATCCTGCAAGGAGAGTGGCAATTGCATTATATAATTAAAGTT
>JAIRRK010000011.1 GCA_031256015.1 Dysgonamonadaceae bacterium | reverse complement strand
CGGGAAGTTTCGTCATTTAGATCGATAAGAGACAACTACCCAAAATACCTTTTAACGCTCGATTACGATAATATCATTATTGAAGGAATACAAAAGAAAAACGTAATTGATTGGTTATTGGAAAAATAATAAAAAGAAAAATGGCTCATAACTTGGGTTTGGCGCAAGCGGGGTTTTTGTTCGGCACAATATCATTTTACTGTTTACCTGATTGATTTTATTTACCTTTGCAGCGAAAAATATTGAAAGAATATGAACTGTTATTACTGCTTTTTTGTCTTTCAGGACTTCGTTCAACGGAGCATCCAATCTTTTTATTTATGATTTTTTCCCTACCTTTGCAGCATGGAATTTGAACAATCGTACATACTCGACAAATTATCGGGACCTATTTTCGACATTATTTCCGAATCGGCAGATAAGTTGGAGAGAGAAACCTACGTAATCGGCGGATTTGTCAGAGATTTAATTCTTCGGCGTCCTTCGAAAGACATTGATGTGGTTTGCGTCGGCAACGGTATCGAACTGGCTCTGAAAGTGGTTGATCTTTTAGGAGGAAAAGCTAAATTTGCCGTTTTCAAAAACTACGGAACCGCGCAAATAAAATACAATCATATCGAAGTGGAATTTGTAGGAGCAAGAAAAGAATCATACAACAGAGAATCGCGCAATCCGATTGTTGAAAACGGTACTTTACAGGATGATTTGAATCGACGGGATTTTACTATCAATGCGATGGCTATCTGCATTAATAAAAACCGATATGGTGAATTAATCGATCCGTTTAACGGTTTGAAAGATTTGGAAGATTGTCGTATCAAAACACCGTTAAATCCCGATATTACTTTCAGTGACGACCCTCTCCGAATGATGCGTGCAATCCGATTTGCCGCTCAGTTGGGTTTTTTCATCGAACCGTGTACTTTCGAGGCAATAGAGCGAAATAAAGAAAGAATCCTTATCATTTCCAAAGAACGTATCGTTGACGAATTAAATAAAATCATTTTGTCTCCGCGACCTTCATTCGGTTTTGAACTCTTAGACCAAACCGGATTACTTAAATTTATTTTCCCCGAATTGGCCGATCTGAAAGGAATCGAAACAAAAGAAGGAATCGGACACAAAGACAATTTCAGTCATACTCTGAAGGTATTGGACAATCTGGCACTTCAAACCGATAACTTGTGGTTGCGTTGGGCCGCCTTGTTTCACGATATCGGGAAACCTCGGTCGAAACGATTCGACAATAAATCGGGATGGACTTTTCACGGACATGAATACAAGGGTATGAAAATGTTGAGAAACATTTTTCAACGAATGAAATTGCCCGCCAATGATAAATTGAAATACATCGAAAAATTAGTTTCTTTGCACATGCGCCCGATAGCTTTGGCCGATGATGAAGTAACAGATTCGGCTATTCGTCGACTCTTATTTGATGCAGGAAACGATATTGACGACCTGATGCTTCTCTGTGAAGCGGATATTACTTCGAAAAACCCGGAGAAAGTAAGGCGATTTCTCCGCAACTTTGAAATCGTCAGAGAAAAACTGAAAGAGATTGAAGAAAAAGATCGTATACGGAATTTTCAACCTCCCATCGACGGATTGGAGATTATGAAAATGTTCAATCTTCCTCCCGGAAGAGAGGTCGGAGAACTGAAAAGTGCTGTCAAAGATGCTATTTTAGACGGAATCATTCCCAACGACTATCATTCGGCTCACGACTTTTTAATGAATCGGGCAAAAGAAAAAGGTATTTTCAAGTAAATACATCGCATGACTCATTGGAAAAAAACATTTTCTATTATTTGGGCAGGGCAATTTTTGTCGATTCTCAGCAGTACCATTGTTAACTTTGCCGTCATATTATGGCTGAGTATCGAAACCGGATCGGCTGAAATGTTGGCCTATGCAGCCATTGCCGGAATATTGCCTCAAGCTGTATTGGGACCGATAAGCGGAGTATTCATCGATCGACTGAATCGAAAAACGGTCATGATTTTAGCCGACAGTTTCATCGCTTTCTGTACCCTTTTGTTGGCTGTTGCTTTCCTGCTGAACATAGCCGAACTATGGCATATTTTTGTTTTGCTTGCCTTGCGTTCGGTCGGTTCGGCTTTTCACATTCCGGCCATGCAAGCCTCGATACCCTTATTGGCTCCCCGGGAGCAGCTTGCGCGAGTTGCGGGTATCAATCAGATAATCAGTTCGACCGGAAACATTGCCGGACCGGCATTGGGAGCCTTCTTTCTCATGATATGGGATTTGGAATATGTCCTCCTTTTGGATGTAATCGGAGCGGCTATGGCTTGCATTTCTCTTCTGTTTGTTCACATTCCCAATCCGGAAAAAACAACGGACGAAAATATAAATAATATCATAAAGGAAATGAAAGAAGGAGCCATGGCTGTTTTAAGCAACAAAAATCTCAGTTTATTATTTCTATTTTCCATTATCGTTATTTTCTTTTTGATGCCGGTAAGCGTATTATTTCCGCTCATGACTTTGGAGCATTTTTCCGGGAACGAGTTTCAAGTCAGTCTGATTGAAGTGGTCTGGGGAGTGGGAATGTTACTGGGCGGAGCAATTATGAGTGTTAAAGTATATCGAATCAATAAAGTGATTCTGATTAATTATATGTATTTGGTTATCGGCGTTACTTTTCTTCTTTCGGGATTGTTAGACGAAAACGGTTTTACGGGCTTTGCCGTACTCACTGCAATTGGAGGAATTTCGGGAGCCGTACATCATTCGTCATTCGCCGCTATTGTGCAGACAAACATAAACCCGGATGTATTGGGCCGAGTGTTTTCTTTATTTTTCACGATAAGCCTCATTCCCTCCATGATCGGATTGGCCGGTATCGGTTTCTTTGCCGACAACCTCGGATTAACCGCCACTTTTATCTTGTGCGGGGCCGTTATTATGATTGTCGGCATCATAGCCTTTCTGTTCCCCTCAACAATGCAAGTCGACAAGAAATGATACAACACCGGTTAATCCTGCCGAATCGGTTCAGCTCCTTAACCGGAA
>JAIRRK010000225.1 GCA_031256015.1 Dysgonamonadaceae bacterium | reverse complement strand
TGTAACAAAAGTTTTAAATTGATTGTATTCTACTTCCATAATATATTCTTTTTTATTACATCCTCTTTTTTCGACGGGATGAAGTTTCGTGCTACTCTCTTTGTTTTTAAATGGAATTTTCGCATTTGTCCCATTGTACTGTTATAAAATTTCTACTCCGGTGGTGTCATAGTGCCCTCCTTATTTTTAATTGTTGTTACTGTGTCGTGCGCATAATTTATTATAAAGCAAAGATATTATGCTGTCTCCACATCACCATTTTTTTTCACCCGACAGGGTCTTTTAATATCCCGACAGGGAAAACATATCAATAGAGATTCTTTAAAAAACCGCAGAGGAGCGTCTGCGCCTACCGCAGAGCAGCGTCTGCGCCTACCGCAGAGGAACGTCTGACTTGGAGTCAGATGTACATCTCATTCGAACCCGGATAAACATCCTGCTTCGCCACTCATGAGCAGCTCGGAGGTAAGCCGGCAATCATATCGACAACTATAATGCCTGATTTTGTCATGTGCTTGGAAAGAAGAAAAGCAAAAAACCTTTGCAACCGGGAATGTTATATCGTAAAAAAGATTTATTTTTGCGAATAAACTTTTCGACATGAAGTTTCTATCTCGATTAAAACATTATAAATATCAAAAAGGATTGGTGTTAAGCGGAGGCGGAGCCAGAGGAATTGCTCATTTGGGAACAGCTAAAGCTCTTTACGAAGCCGGAGAGGTTTTTGATGTTATCGTCGGCACAAGCATGGGTGCCATTGTGGGATGTTTACTGGCCGACAAACAAAATCCGGATGATATTATCAAACTGTTTACGCCCAAAAATATGAGGAGTTTTATCCGACCTCTTTTGTCGAACAAGGGAATGTTGACAATGGATGGGGCGAGAAAAATGCTCAAAGCAATTCTGACAACCGAAAATATCGAGGATTTGTCTATTCCTTTTATGGCTTGTGCAACCAATCTTTCTTCCGGCCGGCCCGAATACTTCGAATCGGGCAATATCATCGATGCCGTCATTGCGTCGGCCGGCATACCGGTGGTCTTCGCGCCTGCGATAATAAATAACAATCAGTACGTCGACGGCGGCGTGCTGAACAATTTACCCGTGAGAAAAATCCGTAATAACTGTAAAAAAATAATAGGCTCGCACGTGAATCCTCAAACATTAGGTTTGGAAAACGGACAGGTACTCGGATTGATTCATATTGCCGACCGTGCTTTTCATTTGTGTATTCAAGGGAACACGGAGGAAGATAGGGAAATGTGCGACCTTTATCTGGAACATACAAACCTGAATGATATAGGCACTTTTGATTTCAATAAGGCCGACGAAATATTCCGAAGAGGCTACGAAAATACCAAAAGATTATTGAATAATAATCGGTAAAAGGTGATGTTATTTCAATCTTCCGGCAAGGGTTATAAGTACGGAAGTTATACCCGACTTATCGTTTTCTTCTTTTCTTTCAGTCCTTTACAGGCAAACCAAAAACCGGCGATGATAAAGGGGATGCTGAGCATTTGTCCCATATCGAGTAACATTCCTTTTTCGAAATCGACTTGTTCGCGTTTCAGAAACTCGATGAAGAATCGGGAGAGGAAAATACCTATCATGAACACTCCGAATATCAACCCGGAGTACTTATAATCTTTCCGTTTCCAATACATCCACATACAAATGATTCCTGTAATCAGGTAGCACAATGCCTCATAAATTTGAGTGGGATGAGAAGGCTCGGAAAAGACGGGAGGTTGTCCCAATTGCCAAGCTCTCGTGTTCGTGATGAATTGAAATGCCCAAGGAAGATTCGTCGCATGCCCGTAAATTTCGTGATTCATCAGGTTTCCCATGCGAATGAAAGCAGCCTCAAACCCGACAGGAACAACCAATCGGTCGAAAACCCACATCATATTTCGATGAATCACTTTTTTGGAGTAAATCCAAACGGCAACGATAATCCCCAGCGTTCCGCCGTGACTGGCTAAACCGCCTTCCCAAATCTTCAATATTTCAATCGGGTTTTTATAAAAATAAAACGGATCGTTATCTGTTCCGTAAAAAAGACAATGCCCCAAACGCGCTCCGACAGCGGTTGCCACAATGACATAGATAAAAAGTTTGTCGTAGTATTCGGGGTTTAATTTCTCGTTCTCCCATTGCAGCCGGACAAGCCAAGCGGCAAAAGCAAACCCCAAAGCAAATAAAATACCGTACCATACTACATCGTGATCGAAAAAAGGAATGGTAAACGCCTTGGGATTAGCAGTCCAAATAATTGATGATAAAATCATTATACCAGTCTTCTGATTAGTTCTTCTTTATTTCCGTAAATCATATCAATCACCGGAATCTCAATCATTGTATAAGCTCCCGGTTGTTGTTTGAAACCGGCGCGAGCTACGCAAACCAAAACCTGAGCCGTCAAAGCCGGATTATTGATACGCATATTAAAATCCATCAATTGATTATGCGTTTTTCCGGAAACACCTTTGCGGACAAGATTCACTCCATGTCCCATATCGATATAATCGTTCACGTTATCGACTTCGATAACATGAGTTTCATCATGAGCAAAATAATCGTCGGATTTAATTGCTCCGGCAACGGCATCGTAAGAAAATCCGGGTTCTATTTCAACGTAAACCATCCGGCGATGAATCCCTTGTCCCGTAGGAATCGTCACCGACAGAGCGGCTTTCACTCCTTTTATTGCTTTTACGGCAACCGTATGCCCCATACTCATACCCGGTCCGAAGTTCGTGTAAGTTACTCCTTTCGGAACAATTGCTTCCATCAAAGCGCGAACGAGCGAATCGCTCCCCGGATCCCATCCGGCCGAAACGATGGCTGTTGAATTATTTGCCTTCGCCACTTTATCCAGTTCACGACGTAAATCAACAATTCCGCCATGTATATCGTAACTGTCCACCGTATTAATTCCCAAAGCCAAAATTTCTTTAGCTTGAACTTCCACGCTTCTTGTTGGCGTACAGAGGAAAGCAACATCAATATCTTTTAATTTTTTGATATCATCGACAACCTCCCGATGAGCAATTTCACGCGGTTTATCGCTTGCGTTTCTACGAACGATTCCGGCAATTTCAAAATCCGGAGAAGCTTCGATTGCTTCCATCACATATTTTCCGATATTTCCATAACCAATAATGGCTGCTCTTTTCTTTGTCATATTTTTCGATTGATTTATCTGTTCATTTATAAGCGGTACAAAAGTAATTATTTTAAAGAAAAAAAGAAAAAGAATAAACTTTCATTTTTCCATCTTGACGGAGAGTTCATTGCTTGTTTTCAGAAGTTTTCTTTAATTTCTTTCGATAAAAGAAAAACAACGTGGGACTTAAGATTCCTTTTATGATGGCAGAAACGGTGATAGCAATCCAAACTCCGTTAATTCCCATTCGGGAAGCCAACAGCAACGCCAACGGAATTCGAACCGAATTGAGAACAATACTGATAATGGCAGGAGGCATTGTTTTCCCGTATCCGTTCCACATTCCGAAAGTGGTTGATTCCAACATCATGAAAATCTGACAGAAAGCCACGATAAACAAATACGTTCCTCCGGCGATTTTAGCATCCGGTTCCGGTACAAACAAGCCGAAAATTTCCTGTCCGTAAAAAATAAATGCGAATGTGACTACCGCTCCCAACGACAATAAGGTAATCAGTGTATATCGATAGGCTTTCCCTGTTCTATCCGACTTGTTGGCGGCAAAATTTTGAGCCACAAAAGTTCCCAAAGCCGTAGAAAAACCGTTGGTTGTGTTCCATGTAATTCCTTCAATCTGACTTCCTGTTGTTTGAGCCATCACTCCCAAGTATCCTCCGTAAAACGAGGCAATTCGAGCGATATACAAGCTGATAAGAGCCATCAAACAGTTCATCGCAGCAATCGGAGTTCCCAACTGAAATATTCGTTTCGTATATTTCTTATTCAGTCGGATAAAGAAAGGAAAACGATTCAAAATGCCGTTCTTCCGTTTCATTTTCAATACAAACAACAAGGCAACTAATATTTGAGAGATAACCGTGGCGATTGCCGCTCCCGTCACGCCCATTCCTTCCCAATTTCCTAATCCGAAAATAAACAAAGGGTCGAGAATCATGTTAAAAATCAATCCCGAAGCAATGATATAAAAAGGAATGGTTGTTCGGCCGATTCCATTATATACTCCC
>JAIRRK010000221.1 GCA_031256015.1 Dysgonamonadaceae bacterium | reverse complement strand
TTTCAATCCGGTTTCTTCTCCCAAGGCGTAAATTTTATCCGATAAAACTTTCAAATCGTCTCCTTCGGCCACAATAATTTCGATAATATCCATGCCTTTCCCTTTGGGGGCCGTGCGTGCTGCCGTCATAATTTGTCGTGCGACATCTATCAAATGGTTGTGCCGCGTTTCTCTTTCGTTCAGTATCATAAGCTTGATTCTTTAAGTCAAATACACCGCAAATGTACGTTTAATCCGATTATAATCCATAAAAATTTTTTAATAAACAGTAACTCCGGCAAGAAATAAAACAGCAAAAAGTTCTCTTCATTAATATTTTATTGTACTTTTGTCCCACACTTAAATAACAATTATAATGCAATTAACAGCTAAATTAATACAAGTATTACCGATAGAATCCGGCATGGGGAAAAACGGCGAATGGAAAAAACAAGCCATTATACTGGAAACGGAAGGAATGTATCCCAAGAAAATATGCATCCACATTTGGGGCGATAAAATTAATCCGGACCTCTTGCAGGTCGGTCGTAATTTGATTGTTGACTTCGATATCGAGAGCCGTGAATTTAATGGACGCTGGTACACGGATGCGAAAGCAAGGAAAGTGGAGGTTGCCGAAGATGCTTCTGCTTATCGGGCCGGTTACGAGATGCCGGAACAACCTTTCCAAGCTCCGGCTCCACCGGCCGATTTGATGCCGGATAACGACGATATACCTTTCTAAAATTACTTTATGTCCGATACATTTTTGGGTTCGGTTGCTCAAGATTTGGTTGCCCGTTTCGGAACCGATTTATCGGATATAACGATTGTTTTCCCGAATGTTCGAGCAAGTTTGTTTTTCAATAATCACTTGTATCGGTGTGCGCAGGCTCCGCTGTGGGCTCCGCAGTATATCTCCATCGAAAGCCTGTTTGAAAAACTTTCTCCTTTCAAAAAGGGAGATAACATTCAACTGATAAGCGAATTGTATGAAACTTATCAGCAAGTATATAACGCTTGTTCATCGACTCCTCTGTCCGAAACGCCGGATGAGTTTTTTTTCTTCGGAGAGATTTTATTGAACGATTTCGACGATATCGATAAAAATCTGGTCAATCCCAACGCATTATTTACCAATCTGAAAGAGTTGGATGATTTAAAAGACCATTTTTCTCATTTGAGTGAAGAGCAGTTGCAGGCTCTCATCCGTCATTTCAAACATGCGTTTCAAGGCGAAAGTGTTTTGAAAACGGCATTTTGGAGTATCTGGAATATGCTCGGTGAAATCTATTTTTCTTTCAAAGAAAGATTGACACGAGAAAAAACAGCTTATACGGGAATGTTGATGCGTTCCGTTATCGAAGACGGGCAAACCGAATTATCGGGAAAGCATTTTGCTTTCGTGGGGTTCAATGTGTTGAGTAAATGCGAACAGCAGTTGTTTAAGCGACTGAAAAAGGTTTCTTCGTTTTACTGGGACTATGACCCGTATTACCTGAATACGGAAGCCGGCCGATTTATTAAAAACAATATGACACAGTTCGGGTCGGCCACGGATACGAATCGAGAATCATCGGCCGAGTCCTCTTTTGCTTCGGACAAAAAAATAACGATAATAGCCTCTCCTTCCGAAAGTAATCAGACGGCAATCATCTCTCCGTGGATTGATTCTTTGGGTAAGTCGTCGCAATTCATTCATCCCGATTCGGCCATTGTTCTGTGTAACGAGGCACTTTTGCCTACCGTGATGCACGCCGTTCCGTATGAAAAGGTCGATAACGTGAACATAACAATGGGATTCCCGATAACCTTGACCACAATCAGCAGTTTTATTCAGGTGTTAACGGAAATGCAAATCAAGGCGTATAATGCAACCAATCAATCTTTTTGGTATAAGTACGTATTGCCTGTTTTGCGTCATCCCTACACTTCCGTTATTTTTCCCGAAGCCGGACAAATTGAAAAGAACCTGACAAAAACCAATCTGTTTTATCCGACTCTGAATGAGTTGAAGGATACGCAGTTATTTTCATACGCCGAAACAACAAGCGATTTGGCTCACTACCTCTTGGAGATTATTCGGAGAATAGGATATGATTATGAAAAAATCATCTCGAAGGAGGATATTTATAACGGATTGTATCAGGAATCTATCTTTCGCTCGTATCAGGTAATCAATCGTTTGTACGGACTATTATCTACCGGGAAATTGAAGATAGAAAAGACTACCTTTCTTCGCTTATTGAGAAAAGTACTCTCTACCGTACAGATTCCCTTTCACGGCGAACCGGTCAAAGGATTGCAAATCATGGGAGTGCTTGAAACACGGACTCTCGACTTTAAGAATGTGTTGATGCTGAACGTGAACGAAGGGTTTATGCCGGCTGATACAAGCGATAATACGTTTATCCCTCAATTTCTGAGAGTGTATTTCGAAATGAGTACCGTTGACCACCGCGATTCGATATACGCCTATTATTTTTATCGCTTGATGCAGCGCGCCGAAAATATCACATTGGTTTACAATACGGATAAAACGGCAACGGGAAAATCGGAAATGAGCCGCTTTTTACTGCAACTCCTTGCCGATACCGATTTGAAAGACAAAATCAAACGCTATTCCCTGTATTCTCCGATTAAGCCGAGGAAACCGGACCCGATTACAATCGCGAAAACCGAAAGTATTTTCAAGGCATTGCAATTTAAATACAATCAAAACATAAATCCGGAAGCTCAAAGCCTTTCTCCCACCGCTTTGAATACGTATATCGACTGTTCCTATAAGTTTTATTTGGAATACATTAAAGGAATACGAAACAAAGATGAACTTGCCGATGAGTTGGATAACTCGGTTTTCGGTTCTATTTTCCATCAAGCCGCTGAAAATTTGTATCGGGAAATCGGCAGAATCGGTAACGAAGGAAACGACTTTCAACCTTTTGTCGTGAAGAAAGAATATTACGACCCGTACATCAAATATCCGAGGCAAATCGAAAAGACAGTCCTGAAAGCCTTCGAGAAAGTTTACTTCAAGGAAAGGAAAGCGAATGAGAAAAGTTTCAACGGAGAGTTGCTGATTAACTTTCATGTGGTTTGTAAGATGATTGAACGACTTATCCGTTTCGATACCCGAAGAACTCCCTTTACGGTGCATGGATTGGAATATCCCCTGAAGGGCGTTTTTCTGCCCGACAACAAAAACAGTCGCATCCAAATAGGAGGGATTATCGATAGACTGGAGGAAAAAGATAATCGATATTATATTCTGGATTACAAAACGGGAGGAAGGATGAAAGAGTATAAAAGCCTCGAAGACTTGTTTGCTGCCAAGAACAACAGAGCGGCTCATATTCTCCAGACTTTTGTTTATGCCTCCCTGTTGACGGACGATGCCCGATTCGATTGGCCGGTTGTTCCCTCGTTGTTATACATGCAGCAAGCCTCGAAAGAAGATTATTCTCCCGTTATTTCGTACAACAAAAATCCGATTGATGATTTCAAAGCGTTGAATGTAGAATTTAAGTCATTACTCTTATCCAAGCTGGACGAAATTTTTTATTCCGACACACCTTTTCAGCAAACAACGGTTACGTCAACTTGCGAATATTGCAATTTCAGAGACATGTGTAACCGATAATGTAAGGAAGCTTCGCGCTGCAAATGCGACCTGAAAACAAGAAAAACAAAAAAAAATAAACTTTTTCTTCTTTTTTCAGTAAAATGTCGAAAAAAGTTATTAGCTTTGTACCCGGATGCGGAAAACGTCTAAAACTATAAACAAACGATACGAATCCCTCCAAACAAACATTAGGATAATTGATAACAGAATGGATGATTAAAAAGTAAATATTAAAATTAAAATTGAGTTAAGTATCATTAGGG
>JAIRRK010000199.1 GCA_031256015.1 Dysgonamonadaceae bacterium | reverse complement strand
TCGAACTCGTCACCTTTAGACTGCCAGTCTAACGCTCTAGCCGGATGAGCTAATGCCCCTTGATAGGAAAGAGCGACAAAGATAAATGATTTTCTTAAAATTCTACCTATCTTTGTGTCGAATTTTTCATAATGATTAAAGAAAAAATAATTTTAGGCATTGACCCGGGTACTTCGGTTATGGGGTACGGTTTGATTCGTATTGTTGATAATAAACCGTCTTTGTTAGCAATGGGTATCCTTGAATTAAATAAATACGATGACCATTATCTCCGTTTGCGCCGTATTTTCGAACGAATTATCGGTTTGATTGATGAATTTCTACCGGATGAATTGGCTATCGAAGCGCCTTTTTACGGAAAAAACGTACAAAGTATGTTGAAATTAGGAAGAGCTCAGGGCGTTGCTATGGCTGCCGCTCTTTCTCGCGATATTCCTATTTTTGAATACGCTCCTTTGAAAATTAAAATGTCTATCACCGGAAACGGACGGGCTTCAAAAGAACAGGTGGCGGATATGCTGCAACGCTATCTGAAGATTCCTGAAAAAGATATGCTTCCTCAATTGGATGCAACAGACGGATTGGCGGCCGCTTTATGTCATTTCTTTCAAAGTAATCGTCCACAAACGGATTCTTCTTATACAAGCTGGAAAGATTACATCAACAAAAACGCCCAAAAGGTGAAAAAGTAGCGTTTTATCCTGCTTCTACTTGCCTTCTGTTTGTTCCGCCACAATTGCATCGATAACGGCAACTGTCGTAATATTCACAATATCACGAACCGAACTTTCCATATCCGTAAAATGAACGGGTTTCTTTAATCCTATTTGAATAGGCCCTATCATTTCTCCGACTTCCATTTCCTGCATTAATTTCTGAGAGATATTGGCAGAGCTTAAATTCGGGAATATTAATGTATTGACGTCTTTTCCGAACAATTTACTGAAAGGATATTTCCTGTCTCTCAGTTCTTTATTGAGGGCAAGATTCACTTGTATTTCTCCATCGATGATTAAATTCGGATACCGTTCGTGTATAACCTGAACAACTTCGTGCATACTCGCCGGACTTCCCGTTTGGTCGGCCCCGAAACTCGAATAAGAAATAGCCGCCATCACCGGCGTATGTGTAAAGAAATTCACTTTATCGGCCGTCAATCGAGCTATGTCGATGATGTTTTCAGTCGAAGGATGACGATTGATTAACGTATCCGACAAAAAGTAAGTTCCTTTTTGTCCTGTTAAGATATGCAGTGTTCCGAAAGTACTGTATCCTTCTTTTATTCCGATTACTTCCTTCGCCACTTTAATTGTATTCGAATACTTGGTGTAAACTCCTGTGATAAAAGCGTCGGCATCTCCGGTTTCAACCATCATCATACCGAAATAGTTTCGTTCGAACATTTTATCCAACGCTTCATCGAAAGTTGCACCTTCCCTTGCGCGTTTGGAGGCCAATAACTTTGCATAACGCGTTCTTCGTTCAGTTTCACGATCATGACGCAAGTTAACAATTTCAATACCCTCCAAATCGATATGATGTTCGGCGGCTAATTTTTCTATCCGTTCGTCGTTACCGAGTAAAATCGGGAATGCTATTTTTTCATCCCTTACCTGAGCAGCCGCTTTCAACATATTTTCATGGTTTCCTTCAGCGAAAACAATTCTTTTCGGATTTTTAATTGCCATTTCCGTTATTTGACGGATTAATTTATTATCGTAACCCATCATGTCTCGCAAGCGATCTTCATATTCATCCCAATCGGTGATTGTTTTTCTTGCCACACCCGACTCGATAGCCGCTTTTGCAACAGCAATAGAAACCCATGTCAACAATCGGGGGTCCATTGGTTTGGGAATGATATAATCTCTTCCGAAAGATAAAGTTTTCAGTCCGCATGCCACATTCACCGCTTCAGGAACATTTTCTTTAGCCAATCCGGCAATAGCTTTCACGGCGGCCAATTTCATTTCTTCATTGATAGCAGTTGCTCGGGTATCCAATGCGCCTCTGAATATATAAGGAAATCCAAGTACATTATTTACTTGATTCGGATAATCGGAACGCCCGGTTGCCAAAATAATATCGGGACGAGAAGAAGTTGCTTTATCATAAGATATCTCCGGATTCGGGTTGGCCAAAGCAAAAACAATCGGATTATCGGCCATACTTTGAACCATTTCGGTAGTCAACACATCGGCAACCGATAAACCCAAAAACACATCGGCTCCGATAAGTGCTTCTTTCAGGGTTTCGATTTCTCTTGTTGTTGCGAAAAAAGCTTTTTCCGCCGTCAAATTATTTCTTCTGACAGAGATAACGCCTTTACTGTCGCACATTACAATATTTTCCTTGCGAGCACCAAGAGACATATATAACCGCGTACAGGATGTGGCGGAAGCCCCTGCCCCATTAACGACAATCCGAACATTTTCAATATCTTTACCGACTAATTCCAAGGCATTCAAAAGTCCTGCCGAGGAAATAATCGCCGTTCCGTGTTGGTCGTCGTGCATAACCGGAATATCCAATTCTTCTTTTAGTCTTCTTTCGATTTCGAAACATTCGGGAGCTTTAATATCCTCCAAATTAATTCCTCCGAAAGTCGGAGCGATTGCCTTAACGGCGTCAACGAATTTATTGACGTCTTTTTCGTCCACTTCGATATCGAAGACATCAATTCCAGCAAATATCTTAAACAATAAACCTTTCCCTTCCATGACCGGTTTTCCGGCCAGGGCACCAATACCTCCTAAGCCCAAAACAGCCGTTCCGTTAGAGATAACTGCGACAAGATTCCCTTTCGCCGTATAATCATAAGCTGTTTCCGGATTTCTTTCTATTTCCAAACAAGGTTCAGCAACTCCGGGTGAGTAAGCCAGAGCCAAGTCGGATTGTGTACTATGTGGTTTAGTCGGAATAACTTCGATTTTTCCGGGCTTTCCTTGAGAGTGATAAAGCAATGCCTTTTTCCTTGCTTTTTCGTTTGTATCTTTTGCCATTTCTTATGATTTCGTTAAAAAAATAGGTATATCGACTGCAAATTTACACTGATGCAATCAATATACCTATAATTTGATATATTATTTTTTACAATTAATGTTATTTATTCATCATCGCCGAACATTTCGGAAAAAGACCTTGTTCTGCCGGAACGCGATTTTGTATTTTCAAAATCCTCTTTACGTCCGACAATTATTTTATCATACTCTTTCAAACCTGTTCCGGCAGGAATTAAATGTCCACAAATAACATTTTCTTTCATACCTTCCAATTTATCCGTTTTTCCGTTAATTGCAGCTTCGTTCAACACTTTAGTTGTTTCTTGGAATGAAGCAGCCGACATAAAGCTCGTTGTTTGAAGGGCAGCACGAGTAATACCTTGAAGAACCTGATTGGCTGTAGCCGGAACTGCATCTCTTACTTCTACTAATTTCAAGTCACGACGCTTTAATGCTGAATTTTCATCGCGCAATTTGCGAGCCGTTACAATCTGACCGGCCTTCAAATTTTGAGAATCTCCCGAATCAAGAACTACTTTCTTACTCCAAATACGGTCGTTTTCTTCCATTACCGCATTTTTATCAACTAATTGTTGCTCCAAGAAACGAGTATCTCCCGGTTCGATGATTTCTACTTTACGCATCATCTGACGAACGATTACTTCGAAATGTTTATCGTTAATTTTCACACCTTGTAATCGATATACGTCCTGCACTTCATTCACGATATACTCCTGAACTGATGTCGGTCCGTTAATTGCCAAAATATCGGAAGGAGTGACGGCTCCGTCCGAAAGAGGAGTACCGGCACGAACATAATCGTTTTCTTGAACCAATATCTGCTTAGAAAGAGAAACCAAATAGGTTTTATATTCTCCTGTTTTCGAAGTAACAATCACTTCTCTATTTCCTCTTTTTATTTTTCCGAAAGAAATTTCTCCATCAATTTCGGAAACAACAGCAGGATTAGACGGATTACGCGCTTCAAATAATTCGGTTACACGCGGAAGCCCTCCTGTGATATCTCCCGCTTTTCCAACGGCACGAGGAATTTTCACAAGTACTTCTCCCAATTTTACCGCATCGCCTTCTTCTTTAACCACATGGGCTCCTAATGGAAGGTTGTAAGTTTTAACGATTTCTCCTGCCTTGTTAATAATTTGAGCGGCAGGAACTTTAGTCTTATCGCGGGATTCAATGATAATTTTTTCTCTTAATCCGGTTTGTTCATCATATTCATTTTTGTATGTTACATTTTCAATCACATTTTCAAATTTGATACGACCGGGAACTTCAGAAACAATCACCGCATTGAAAGGGTCCCATTCGATAAGTAAGTCACCTTTTTTAATAGTGGCACCTGCTTCAAAATATAATTTCGCAGCATAAGGAATATTATGCGTAACTAAAACGATATTTGTTTTCGGATCGATAATACGTAATTCAGAAAGACGACTAATAACGATTTTATATTTTCTTCCTTGTTCGTCAATTGCATCAACCGTTCTCAATTCGTCGATTTCCAAGATACCTTCGTATTTAGAAATCAAACTGTTTTCTGTTGCTATGTTTGACGCAATACCTCCCACGTGGAATGTACGCAAGGTTAACTGCGTTCCGGGTTCACCGATAGATTGAGCGGCAATAACTCCTACAGCTTCTCCTTTTTGGACCATTCTTCCCGTAGCCAAATTTCGTCCGTAACATTTCGCACAAACTCCCCGTTTTGATTCACAAGTAAGTACCGAACGGATTTCTATTCGTTCAATCGGGGAATCTTCAATTTTTGCGGCGATATCTTCCGTAATTTCTTCTCCCGAACGAACGATAATTTCTCCGGTAGATGGATGCTGTACATCATGCACGGAAACACGTCCGAGAATACGTTCATATAGAGAGGCAACTACATCTTCATTATTTTTCAATTCGGTTGTCGCCAATCCGCGTAAAGTACCGCAATCTTCTTCATTAATGATAACATCATGAGATACGTCAACCAAACGACGAGTTAAATATCCGGCATCAGCCGTTTTAAGAGCCGTATCGGCCAAACCTTTACGAGCACCGTGAGTAGAAATAAAATACTCCAACACCGACAATCCTTCTTTAAAGTTAGAAAGAATCGGGTTTTCAATAATTTGCCCTCCTTCGGCACCGGATTTCTGAGGTTTTGCCATCAATCCACGCATACCGGATAACTGACGAATCTGTTCTTTACTACCACGAGCTCCGGATTCCAACATCATATATACGGAGTTAAACCCTTGATCATCTTCACGCAGTTGTTTCATCAAAATATCCGACAGACGTGAGTTAACATGAGTCCATGTATCAATTATTTGATTATAGCGTTCGTTATAAGTAATAATCCCCATGTTATAATTACCCATAATTTGCTCTACTTCGTCGTATCCTTCATTCACAAGGGTTTCTTTTTCTTCCGGAATAATAATATCTTCCAAGTTAAAGGACAGTCCCCCTTTGAAAGCCATTGTATATCCTAAATCTTTGATATCATCCAAGAATTTAGCCGTTTTAGCAACTCCGCAAACTTTTATTATTTTACCGATAATGTCTCTCAACGATTTTTTAGATAATTCTTCATTGATAAATCCTACTTCTTTCGGAACAAATTCATTAACCATTACTCGTCCCACCGAAGTTTCCAATACATGATGAATTGGATTTCCGGCTTTATCTACATCGTCAACACATACTTTAATCAGAGCATGAATATCCACTCGACCTTCATTGTAAGCGATAATAGCTTCTTCAGGTCCATAGAATTTCAAACCTTCACCTTTAGCTCCTTGACGAATTTTCGTGATATAAAATAATCCTAAAACCATATCTTGAGAAGGAACCGTAATCGGAGCCCCGTTAGCCGGATTCAAAATATTATGTGAAGCCAGCATCAACATTTGAGCTTCCAAAATAGCTTCATTTCCCAACGGGAGATGTACAGCCATCTGGTCTCCGTCGAAGTCGGCGTTGAATGCCGTACAAGACAATGGATGCAATTGGATTGCTTTTCCTTCTATTAATTTAGGTTGAAAAGCCTGAATACCCAAACGGTGCAATGTAGGAGCCCGGTTCAGTAACACAGGATGCCCTTTCATTACATGTTCCAAAATATCCCAAACAATCGGTTCTTTCCTATCAACTATCTTTTTAGCTGATTTTACTGTTTTAACAATACCGCGATCTATTAATTTGCGGATGATAAATGGTTTATATAATTCGGCGGCCATTCCTTTCGGAATACCGCACTCGTGCATTTTCAATTCCGGGCCGACAACAATGACTGAACGAGCAGAATAATCGACACGTTTACCCAACAAGTTCTGACGGAAACGTCCTTGCTT
>JAIRRK010000190.1 GCA_031256015.1 Dysgonamonadaceae bacterium | reverse complement strand
ACTTCCATATCCGAAGCGAACACTCTGTACGTTTCCGAAAATTCGGAAAGTTCGTAGTACTCGGAACAGGAAGTGAAAAATAAGAATAATAGCCCTAATAAAAATGTTTGTTTCATTTGATTCTTTGTTTATGTTTATTTGTTCGGCACTTGTTTTAATATTTCTATCAAGTATTGATAGAACCTTTCAACCGTTGCTATTTCCACTTTTTCATCCGGAGAATGAGGGAATTTAATCGTCGGACCGAATGAAACAGTGTCCAATCCGGGAATATTCGATAAAATAATTCCGCACTCCAAACCGGCATGCATCACTTTTATTTCCGGTTTTGTGCCATTTTGCTCTTCGTAAACTTTCTCCATGATGGCCAATATGGGCGATTGAGGATTCGGAGTCCATCCCGGATAAGTATTACCGATTTCTATGAAATCGGCTTTAGCCAAAGTAAAGATACTTTCTATGTTTTGGCAGATTTCCATCTTTCGACTTTCGGAAGAACTTCGAGCTAAAAATTTCACATCAATTAATCCGCTGTTTGATTGAACTATCGCCATATTAATCGAAGTTTCGACCGTATCGGGAAGCTCGGCAAATTTATTGATTACATTGTTCGGACAACCTGCAATGGCGTGAATCAACCGTTCTTGCACCTGTTTCGGAATCAATTTCATTGCCGAATCGATTGTGACAAACTCGGTTTTAAATTCTATTTTATCTTCGATTCCGGCAAACTCTTCATTAAACAGTTTTTCGTATCCGGAAACCATTTCTTTTATTCTTTCGTATTGTTCTTTTCCGTCGACAACAATCGTAGCAAAAGCTTCGCGAGGAATAGCGTTCCTCAAGGTTCCTCCGGAAACGGAAGACAAACGGATATCATAAATCAACATAGCCTCTTTCAGGAAACGGAACAGCAGTTTATTGGCATTGGCTCTTCCCAAATGAATATCCACTCCGCTGTGACCTCCTTTCAGTCCGGTTAAGGCAACTTTAACGGCAACATCTTCTTTCGGAATCCATGTTTCATCTTCGTACTGAAATTGAACGGAAACATCGGCTCCTCCGGCACAACCGATATATAATTCGCCGTCTTGTTCGGAATCCATGTTCAACATAATTTTTCCTTCGACAAATTCGGGACGAATAGCGAAAGCTCCGTACATTCCGGTTTCTTCATCGGTCGTAAATAAAGCTTCCAAAGGACCGTGTTCAAGCGTTTCATCTTCCAGAATGGCCATTGTAACAGCTACTCCTATTCCGTTATCCGCGCCTAAGGTTGTTCCTCCGGCTTTCACCCAACCTTCGTCAACATACGCATTGATGGCGTCTTCGGAAAAATCGAATTGAATATTCGAATTAGATTGAGGAACCATATCCAAATGCGATTGCAATATAACGGTTTGTTTGTTTTCGTATCCTTCCGTGGCCGGTTTTCGGATACAAACATTGTTCGCCGAATCGCGAACGGTGTGCAAGCCTAATCGGCTGCCGAAATTTTCGATAAATGACGTTACTTGCCGCATTTGCCCCGAAGGACGAGGAATTTGCGTTAACTCGTAAAAGTGTGACCAAACATTGGTCGGATTAAGATTTAAACTACCGTTTTCCATCATTCTTTTGTTTTTGTTTTTATTTTTGTTTGTGAATATATTTGTTTGTATAATTATTTTCCTTTGTTGGCAATCGGCAGAGCCAAGACTCCGAACAACCCGAAAGCGGCCGTAAAAATCAGCTGTTGTATGGTGTGAACACAAAAGGCAAAGGCACCGGTGTCGGTCGAATTGATTCCAAACCCCATTAAAACGGCAATGACCATCGCGTGCCAAGGACCTATGCTTCCCTGAACAGGAATGGCGACGGCCACGCTGCTCATTCCGAAGGCGATTATTCCCTTGTTCCATCCCAAGTCTTTGGTAAAAGGGAAAGCATAGAAACAGATATAGAAATACAAAAAGTATCCTAACCAAATAAGAAAGGTATAGAAAATGAATAATCTTCTCTTTTTCATATTCGCAATACTGCGTATTCCTTCCCAAATACTACTTAACATTTTCCGAAATTTCTTCACCCAGGCGAGATGCTTGAATAGTTTAAAGAACAACCATACCGACAATGCGAGGGTTATGATGATTATGTACGTCCAAAAAGAAGTAACTATTTTTTGAAAGGTATCGAGGCTTTCGGGATGTTGTTGAAAAAAACTGTCGAAATACGGAACATTCATTACGAATGCCGCTACAACAATCAACGCAACCATTACCGTATCGGCTAAACGGTCGGTTATCAGAGTGCCGAACAATTTTGTAAACGATATTTTCTCATACCGGGCAATCATGGTGCATCTCCAGACTTCGCCCAAACGGGGAAATACCAGATTAACTCCATAGTTTCCCAAAACGGCGTAAACTAAATTGGATTTCTTGGGAGAATATCCGAGCGGTTCTATCAACAAATTCCAACGATAGGCTCTTATTATGTTCGCAAACAATCCGAACGGAAGAGATAAGGCTATTATCCAAAAGTTTACATCCCGGTTCAGAATGGATAAAATTTCCTTGAAATCCATCTTCCGGAAAACCAGCCAAAAAACAAACAGTCCGAAAAGTAACGGAAGAAAGGTTTTTATAAACTTAATTAACAAGGACTTTATCTTAGGATTCATTCTCGCAATTGTTATTTTTTATTTACTTTTGTCTGCACAAAGATAGTAAAATTATTTATGAGACAATAAGAGAACACCCTACTTGTGATAATATAAATTACCTTCTTTATCGTCAATACAATATTCATCAGTAAATTAATTTATGTCTTACCGAAGAAAAATTCGCCCCAAGAAATCTTTAGGACAGCATTTCTTAAAAGATTTGTCGGTTGCTCAAAAGATTGCGGACAGCATCGATATGTTCGCCGATATGCCCGTGTTGGAAGTAGGTCCCGGCACCGGAATATTAACGCAGTTTCTGTTGAAAAACAAACGCGACTTGAGCGTTGTCGAGTTAGACGGCGAATCGGTTGAATACTTGAGCAAAAATTATCCTCAATTGGCGGGAAAGATTATCAAAGGGGATTTTTTAAAGCTGGATTTAAGTAAAATCTTCTCCTCTTCTTTTTGTGTCATCGGCAATTATCCTTATAACATTTCAAGTCAGATTTTTTTCAGGATATTGGATTATAAAAATCTGATTCCCTGCTGTGCCGGAATGATTCAGAAAGAGGTTGCCGAACGCATTTCGTCTCAACCCGGGAAAAAAGCATACGGAATTATCTCCGTGTTGCTGCAGGTTTGGTACGATATCGAGTATTTGTTTACCGTTGAACCGGAAGTGTTCGACCCTCCTCCCAAAGTCAAATCGGCCGTTATCAGAATGACCCGCAATAAACGGACTGAATTGGAGTGTAACGAGTCTTTACTGAGAACCGTTGTAAAAACAACATTCAATCAGCGGAGGAAAACGATGCGTAATTCTTTGAAAAATTTAATCGACAAAGAAAACGAATTACTTTCCGATTCGGTGTTCAATAAACGTCCGGAACAATTATCCGTCGCGGAATTTATTGAATTAACGAACAAGATAGATCAACAAAGGGAACTGAAATTAAAGATTAAAGATTAGAAGGGCGCGGCTACCACTCTCCTTGCAGGGTGGCTGCAAGGAGCGCATAACAATAAGAGATGCAGTTCCCCGCACCCCTTAGTTCTTAACTCTTAACTCTTAGTTCTTAGTTGTCTTTCTTGCAACGGACGCTAAACAGGGACGACCAGCCGTGGTTGTACCGGTTCACTCCCGGCTCGTCGTAGTACAAGGACCGGGACCA
>JAIRRK010000163.1 GCA_031256015.1 Dysgonamonadaceae bacterium | reverse complement strand
CTGGCGATATTGGGCGGTGGTATCGCTTTTGTAGTCTATTTCTTTATGGCTCGTAAAATGCAGAAAGATGACGAAGAAAACCTGTTGAATGAATGAACATCAGTGGATAGAAAAGATTTTGGCAGGAGATACGCAAAGGTTCTCCTGCTTTGTCGCAAAATACCAAAGGATGGCTTTTAACATTGCCTATCGGATATTGGAAAACCGCGAGGATGCCGAAGAGGCCGTGCAGGATTCATTTGTTAAAGCTTATCGTGCCTTGCCCGGATTCCGATTTGGAAGCAAGTTTTCTACTTGGTTTTATAGAATTGTTTATAACACAGCCATAACAGCCCAATGTAAGCAAGTGTCTTCGGCAGATTACAACGATATTTCTTCATTGGAAGTAACAATGGACGAAACAAACAATGCAATGACTCTGTTAGAGAAAGAAGACAGAAAAGAAATAGTCCAACTTGTACTGAACAAACTTCCACAAGACGAAGCACTATTGTTAACATTATATTACCTGGAAGAAAATTCGATAGATGATATACGTCAAATTACCGGACTCACCCTTTCTAATGTTAAAATAAAATTGCATAGGGGACGTAAACGTTTTTATGAAACATTACAAGTAACAATGAAACACGAAATACTCAATATATTATGAATAAGAACAGAAATGAACTCGACCATTTGACACAGATGTTGTTTAAGTCGTCTGCATTGGAACCTTCCCCGAATTTAAGTCGAAAGATAATGGCGCGTATTGCCGAAGAACAACCGATAAAAGCGGAGAATCGGAGAATCTTTCATATAAAATCGCGAGATTTTTCACCTTATTTTATCGCAGGAGTAATCATTTATTTAGGTGTGGCATTTCTCTTTTTGTTTTATACACTCTCAGGACAACCCAACGATTTCCTACCTCTACTCATTAAGGTAAAAGAAGTGTTTCCTTATTTACTGGCTGTAATTGTAATCTTGAGTTTTTCCTATTTCTTTTATATAGTAGACAAATTTTTACCTTAACAGGGCTTATTCAATTGTTGGCATACTAACAACACGAATTTTTTCTAAGAAGATGTTTTAATATTCAGGTTGCTGTGATTGTATCCTTTAAAATTGACAACACGGTGGCTGCTTCCGCCGTTTATTTGGTAATAGTAGTTTACCTTATTTTCGATGTTCGAACGGGTGATGTTAAAGTCTTTGACTTTCAGCTCGCCGTATTTCATGTTTGTGGCATTCACATTGAACGAAGTATTCGCCGGAATGGACAAGTTGAGGGTACCGTATCGGGATTCGGCTCTGACTCTTTTGAAATCGGATGATAATTCATTAACAGTAAGAGTACTGTAGTTTAACCCGTCGATATCCAGTTCTTCTTTCAAATATCTTATTTTCATTTTACTGTATTTGATTGCCATCAATACTTTATCGACACTTTGCACAGTCAGGTTACCGTATTTTTTTTCCAATTTCAGCTTCTCTATGTTTCCTATATTCAAATTCGAATATTTACTGTCGATGTTTAAATTCTTTCCGTTCTTCATTTCCACATTTCTACAATACGACAAATCCATTCGAAGATCCTGTACATCGTCGATATTTATATCGCTGTAACCGGCTTCTATGCTCAAAGGCAAAGTAAAACTACCCGCATGGATGTTTCCATATTTGATCGACAAGGTGCACCGCCCCATGTTCTTTTCAGGCAAATAGATAGAACCATATTTTTGGGAAATATCTACGGCAAACTTGGAAGGAATATTGATGTAATAATCGATGTTTATCCGGTTGTTTCCGCCGTTGTTTGACAGGTTTTTTATGGAAGTTTCGGCATATACGGTATTACCCGATTTTTGCATTTGTATATCTATCTGGTCTAATTTTTCTTTCGCATCTCCTTCGGTTCGAGCGTTCGCTTCGACTACTACACGGAGTGAAACTTCATTTTTGCTCCAATAGGTAACAGTTACATTGCCATAGCGATTATCTACTACCAATTTTCCGCCGACACTGACAGAGAATGATTTATTTATCTCTTTCTTTTGGGTGTTATCCGATTGATTGGCCTGTCCGTTCAGGGTGGCAAGAAAGATTGATAACACGATTAAGTACCATTGGTTTCTTTTCATGCTCATTGTTGTCTTCATTTTTTATATATATTTAATTGTATTTCGAATCGGTGGCATATTCTCCATCTGTTTATATAAACGAGGGTCAAGTTGCAAACGTTGCATTTTTCCGCACGAATGTAAACAAAATTCACCGATTTATTGATGTGCCGGTTGTTGATTTTTATCTGAGTCAATCTTCTTCGGGAAAGAATGTTTGAATAATGATTAAAATAAATGTTTATTGCCTCGAAGAAAATCTTCTACGGACATTTGTTTTTTCCCTGCTTGCTGTATGCTTTTCAAGTAAATGAATCCATTATTCGTGCCGACTTTGATAAAGTTTTTCCCGTCCGAGACCATCGTTCCGACCGGAAGATGATGTGCTTCGTAAGATTTTTCGGCCTGAAATACTTTCATGTTTAATGTTGTTCCTTTTTCGGTGGTTAACTCTGTCCATGCAGCAGGATAAGGGGAAAGTCCGCGAATGAAGTTATAAACTTTTTCCGTGTTTTGGTTCCAATCGATTTTACAGGTTTCTTTGAAAATCTTCGGAGCCGATTTCAAGTCTTTTATGTCGGAGATTAATTTATTTTGTTCCGTAGGTTGAACGGAATCATTCAAAATATTGTCAACCGTTTGAGTAACTAATTCGGCACCCAAGTGCATCAAGCGATTGTGAACGGTTTCTGCGTTATCCGCCTCGGTGATTTCGGTTTTTACTTGTTCGATTATTTTCCCGGTATCTATTTCATGAGTGAGAAAAAAGGTGGTAACTCCGGTTTCTTTTTCGCCATTGATAATGGCCCAATTAATGGGAGCTGCACCTCTGTACTGCGGCAGAAGAGAGGCATGTAAATTGAAAGTACCCAAACGAGGCATATTCCATACAACTTCGGGAAGCATCCGAAAAGCGACAACTATTTGAATATCGGCATTCAGGCTATTGAGTTGGTTCAAGAAATCGGGGTCTTTTAAGTTTTCCGGTTGCAGCAATGGTAAGTTTTCGGATAATGCGTATTCTTTTATCGGACTGCGCCAAAGTTCGCTGTGATGTTTGCCTTTCGGCTTGTCGGGCATAGTTATAACACCGACAATATTATAATCATTATCCGCCAAGGCACGTAAACTTTCGACCGCAAAGTCGGGAGTTCCCATAAAAACGATACGTAAATCTTTCTTATTCATTGTGTTTATATAAAATTCTTGAAATTACTAATCTAAAAACGAGAGACCATTTCAAAACGAAACGGTCTCTCGTAAGATTATTCTTGAAATGAAATTATTCTTCCGATAAAAGTTCGAGAATCGTAACTGCCGCTTGACTGACTGAAGTTCCGGGACCAAAGATGGCCGCAACTCCTGCTTTGTAGAGATAATCATAATCTTGAGCCGGAATTACTCCTCCTGCGATTACCAAAATATCTTCACGACCTAATTTCTTCAATTCTTCAATTACTTGAGGAACTAAGGTTTTATGTCCGGCTGCCAATGAAGACACTCCCAAAACATGCACATCGTTTTCCACTGCCTGACGAGCTGCTTCTTCCGGAGTTTGGAACAAAGGCCCCATATCCACATCGAATCCGCAATCGGCGTAACCGGTTGCCACAACTTTTGCCCCGCGGTCATGCCCGTCTTGCCCCATTTTGGCAATCATAATACGAGGCTGACGTCCTTCTTTTTTTGAGAAAATTTCCGCTAATTCCCGGGCTTTATTGAAAGTAGCATCTCCTTTTGTTTCTGATGAATACACGCCTGAAATAGTTCTGATTATTGCTTTATAACGTCCTGCAACTTCTTCGCAGGCATCTGATATTTCTCCTAGTGAAGCTCGTAATCCGGCAGCTTGCACTGCCAAATCCAACAAATTTCCTTTACCTGTTTTTGCACATTCGGTAATGGCGGTCAGTGCTTTTTTCACGGCCGCTTCATCCCGATTTGCTTTCAAGGTATTCAGACGTTCAATTTGTTGTAAACGAACGGCTGTATTATCTATTTCCAATATATCGATTGGATCTTCTTTTTCCAAACGGTATTTATTGATACCGATAATTGTTTGATTCCCCGAATCGATACGGGCTTGCGCTCTTGCAGCAGCCTCTTCGATACGCATTTTGGGAATACCGGTTTCGATAGCTTTAGCCATGCCTCCCAATCCTTGTACTTCCTGAATCAGTTCCCATGCTTTGTGAGCCAATTCTTGAGTTAAAGTTTCCACGTAGAAAGAACCTGCCCAAGGATCTATTTCTTTTGTAATATAAGTTTCTTCTTGAATATAGATCTGTGTGTTACGTGCTATACGGGCAGAAAAATCCGTCGGAAGAGCTATCGCTTCATCGAGGGCATTTGTGTGCAGAGATTGCGTATGTCCCAATGCTGCGGCCATTGCTTCGATACAGGTACGTCCTACATTATTGAACGGATCTTGTTCGGTTAACGACCATCCCGAAGTTTGGCAGTGTGTACGTAAAGCCAATGATTTCGGATTTTTCCCACCGAAACTTTTTACGATTTTAGCCCACAATAACCGGCCGGCCCGCATTTTTGCAATTTCCATAAAATGATTCATCCCGATTGCCCAAAAGAAAGACAGACGAGGAGCAAAAGCGTCCACATCGATTCCGGCATCGATTCCGGCTTTCAGGTATTCCATTCCATCGGCAAGAGTATAAGCCAATTCAATATCCGCAGTTGCTCCCGCTTCTTGCATGTGATAGCCTGAAATGGAAATCGAGTTGAACTTCGGCATCTTTTGAGATGTGTATTCAAAAATATCGGCAATAATTTTCATGGAAAATTCGGGCGGATAGATGTAAGTATTACGCACCATGAATTCTTTCAAAATATCATTTTGAATTGTTCCGGCCATTTCTTCCAACTTAGCTCCTTGTTCCAAACCGGCATTGATATAGAACGCCAAAACAGGAAGAACGGCACCATTCATTGTCATGGAAACAGACATGTCTTTCAATGGGATTCCATCGAAAAGCACTTTCATATCTTCCAAGGAACAGATTGAAACGCCGGCTTTTCCCACATCTCCGACAACACGAGGATGATTGGCATCGTATCCGCGATGTGTGGCCAAGTCGAAAGCTACGGAAAGCCCTTTTTGACCGGAAGCTAAATTTCTTCTGTAAAAAGCATTGGATTCTTCCGCAGTAGAGAATCCGGCATATTGACGGATTGTCCAAGGACGCATGGCAAACATTCCCGAATAAGGACCTCTTAAGAATGGCGGAATCCCGGAAGCATAGTTCAGGTGTTCCATTCCTTCCAAATCGGCTTTGGTATAGGTCGGTTTCACATCAATGTGTTCGGGCGTTTTCCAATTTGTTTTGATGTCGTTTTCTTCAGACCATTGGAGAGGATTTATTTCGTTAAATCCTGCATTTTTTATATCGATGTTTTTAAAATCTATTTTCATTGTATTCCCAATTTAGCGTTCAACGATTGTAAAGTTTCCAACACGTTACTGCGAACATTGATAAAATATTCAATTCCCAAAGCTTTCAATTCTTCCATTGAAGCGGGAGCACCCGCAACAATCAAGATTTCTTTGCCTTTGGTTAATTCGTAAGCTTGGGGTGCGTATTCGGCATATTCATCATCGCTCGAACAAAGAACGATAATATCTGCACCTGCTTTACGAGCAGCTTCAATACCTGTATCAACAGTCTCGAAGCCTAAATTATCTATCGGTTTATATCCTGCGCACGCTAAGAAATTGGATGAGAATTGAGAACGAGCTAAACGCATGGCCAAATTGCCGATAGTTAACATGAAGGCTTTTACTTCTTTTCCCGATTGTTCGGTTGTCAACCGAAGCGATTCAAATTCATTTGCCAAACGTTTTGTATTTAGAGTCGTGATGGTGGTTTCCTTTTGTCCATCCGAGCAATCCGAATGGCATGGATTGTCTTTGCCGATTTTTCCGGAAGCAACTTCCGTAAAGTTGGGGAATTGATTGGTTCCAAGTAAAATTTCACGACGTTGAGATAATGCTTTGAAACGTTTTTCGGCAGAAGCGTTGACCGCAACTTGTATTTCGCCTGATTGAACACTCTTGTAAAAACCTTTTTCTTCTGTTTTCAGGAAAAGATTCCAAGCTTCTTGAGCAATCGAATTAGTGAGCGTTTCGATGTAATAAGAGCCTCCGGAAGGATCTGCTATTTTATCGAAATGACATTCTTCTTTCAATAGTAATTGTTGATTGCGGGCAATTCTTTCGGAAAACTCATCCGGAGTGCGGAATGATTCATCGAAAGGAGATACCAGCATCGAATCCACGCCGGCTATAGCGGCAGACATTGCTTCCGTTTGTGTACGGAGCATGTTTACATGAGCATCGAAAAGAGTTTGATTGAAAGTGGATGTTTGTGCAAAAATATTCATTTTCCCGGCACAACGACATTCATTAGTCGGTCCTTCATTCGGGCAGTCGTGGTCACATTTCGGCTCATAAGCTTTTACGATTTCGGCCCATAACCAACGTGCCGCGCGGAACTTAGCGATTTCCATAAAATAATTTGCACCTATCCCGAAATTGAATTTTATTTTCTTGGCAGCAAAAGTCGGATTTACTCCCGCATCAACTAACTGAGACATCAATTCGTTTCCCCAAGCTAAAGCATAAGCTAATTCTTGAGTAATATACGACCCTGCATTATTAAAAAGATACGCATTGACCGCAATTACTTTGAAGTATCTAAGTTCGGCAGCAGCTTTTATGGCAGCGACCATTTGGTTGACCCATTCTTCTTTGACAATTCCTTTTCTTAATGTTGCTCCAACAAAATCGATATTGACAGAACCGAATATTTTTGTCGGATCGTATTTCTTTTCTTTGAAATAATCAACTAAAATAGAGATTAATTCAACCGACTTCATTTGACAAGTCGAAAAATTAAGTTCTACTGCTTCTGCATGAATACCGTTGAGTAAGACTGCAATGTTTTCTTTACTTACATCTTGTCGGTTAATTTTAAAACCCAAGGAAGTAATTCCTTTGTTCAATATATCCAGTGCTTTTTTATTTGCTTCACTGAAATTTTTCACTTCAATATCTTGGCGTACAAACCAATCATTGTTGTTTTTCTTCGTCCCTCTTACATAAGGGAACTCTCCGGGTAAAGAATTTGCGGTTTTTAACTCAGCAATGTCTTCCTCACGATAAAAAGGTTTTACAGCAAAACCTTCATTCGTTTTCCAAACTAATTTTTTTTCAAAATCGGCTCCTTTTAAATCCGTAATGATTTTTTCCATCCACTTTTCAGTGGACACAGGAGGAAATTCGGAAAAAAGTTTTTCTTTAGAATTACTCATAGATTTGATGATAAAATATTAAGCTTTTTCAAATAATTACGATATAAAATCGTTCGCAAAAATACAATAAATTGTTTGTAAAGAAAAAGAAAAAGGGAATAAACGAACCTAAATCCGGTTGATTTTTAATTTTTTACCGGTTTTGTCCGAACTAAATTCTTGCGTGTTTTTGAAAAAGACAAACAGTTTTTAATTAATTTATAATCTGATTTTTAGAAAGTAATACCTGCTCCAATTCCTCATACGGAACATCCTGCACGCCGGTCTTGCTGTCTATGGCTATTACCGCCGCTGCCGCCGCCGATTGTCCGAGAATCATAAATACCGGCTCCATTCGGATAGAACCGAAAGCAATATGGCTGGCCGAAACGCACACCGGTACAATCAGGTTTTCACATTCTCCTTTCCGAGGAACGATTGAACCGTAGGCTATCTTGTAGGGTTTTTCGGGATGTATTCCTATATCTCCTTCATTTTGTACATGTCCGTCTGCCGTCACATAACGCTGTACATGGTGAGAATCCATGGTATAGGAACCCATACCGATGGGGTCAGGCACATGTACCTTTCCAAGCACTTCGTTTTCAGTCGTGACGTACGCTCCTATCATTCTTCGTGCTTCACGGATATACAATTGATGCGGCCAGTTGCCGTTATCGGTAAATTCGTCTTTGGCCAATCCCCAATCGTGCATCCTGTTTCTCACCTCTTCGGGTACACGCTCGTCGGTCGATACAAAATAGAGCAATCCCTTTTGATAGTTGATATGATCTTCAATAATCTCTTTACGCCGTTCATAGGATGCCTCGGGATAATCGTAATTCATTCCTATATGATCAGTACTGAAAGGGCCGTGGTTGTTTGTATCGGTTTTTCGGTTGGGAATAATGTCGTATTTGGCAAACCACTCGTTCCATCCCGATTCAAATACACTTGCAAGCAATTCGTAATCGGCCGGATCGTATTTTTCCGGTTTCTCAAAAGGCGTTCTGTTTTCGGGATGATTACTCATGCACAGTCTGAAACAATAGGCCTGTAT
>JAIRRK010000032.1 GCA_031256015.1 Dysgonamonadaceae bacterium | reverse complement strand
AAAGCAGAAAAACGCTAACCAAAACTATGCTCGTTACCCCTAAACACAAGTCTATCGCTCAACTTTTTGACCAAAACTTTTGGGAAAATCTGTGAGGTGTCGCATTGTCAAAGTCAGGTGATCTTTACCCAAAATATTATACAATGCCGCTATTTGACAGGGCGCTGCACAAACCAGTACTTTTTCGCTTTTGTGCAAAAGATTTTTGATACCGGAATAAAGCGTCTCCGTATAACTTTGCAAATATTTGGAACTTCTTATTTGAGGTAAAAGTTCTCTGTCATTTGTGACAATATGTTTTACCGTATGATTTTCATTATAAACAGCTCCGCCGACATATCCTTGCATGGTAAACATTTTATCTGCCAATGCCGAAAAGACGCCTCCGGAAGTACTGTCTATACGAATCCGGTTATCCTTATGATATGCTGCATAAACGAGCGGCTTTTCAAAACGGATTACATTATTTTTGTTTGGAGAAATAAGAGGACAAACCTTTTCGCACAGTCCGCAATCCGTACATTTTTCCGCATCAACTTCGGGATACCAAAAGCCTTCGATATCTGTTTTAAAACGGATGGCACCGTGCGAACATACATCACCACATGCGTTGCATCCGCAACAATCTTCTTTCCGCTGAATTTCAATCATTGATATTATATTATCAAGCTTTAGTATTTTTATCAATCACACCGAACTATCTCTGCTAAAAGCGCATGAAACAAATTGATATACCGTTCATTCTGTTCGTTGATCGGCGCAAAGGTATGATTATTTTTCCAAACTATAAAATTTAAGTTGTAATAAATATACCCGATTATTTGAAAAACAAAAGCAACCGCCCTGAAATACAGAGAATATTTCAAGACGGCCAAAAGTTATACAAATTATTTTATCTGAAAACGCCAAATAGCAATTGGTATTCGTTATTTTTACTTAACGAATCTGTTTTTCTTTTACTTTCAATACTTGACGCTCTAATTTTTCAACGCATCTGTCGATTGCTTCTTCAAATGTGTCGGCCGTTTCTTGTGCAAAAAAATCATGATTCGGAGCGACCACTTTAATCGACGCGTCTTTGTTCGCGTTTGTTTCCGGTTTCACTACCTTAAGCGTAACATCAGCAGATAAAAGCCCGTCGTAGAACTTCGACAATCGGCTGACTTTTTTTTGAATAAACATTTCCAACTTTTGGGTTGCTTCAAAATGAATTGCTTGAATCGTAATTTCCATAAAAACCTCCTTTTTTTTGGCTCTTGGATGAGCATTATGATATGTTTTTTTTAATTCTTCAAAAGTCGTATGAGTGTAAATTTCGGTCGATGACAAACTTTCATGCCCCAACAATTCTTTCACGGCATTCAAATCTGTACCATTATTCAGCATACTCGTCGCAAATGTGTGCCTCAACACGTGAGGACTCCTCTTCGATTGTGTAGAGATACTCGACAATCTTTTTTTTACTATATTGTAAACAAGCGAATTGGAAAGAGATAATCCGTTTTTTCGTACGAAAAAGGCCTTTTTGTCAAACTGTATTTCTTCTTCTCTTGTCTCCTTATAGGATAGTAAAACATCTTTTAATTGAGAAGAAAAAGGAATCAATCGCTGTTTATTTCTTTTCCCTATCACTTTCAATAGCGACGAAGCCCAATCAACATCTTCATCTTTTAATGCAACCAATTCGGCGCATCGGACGCCGGTTGAATAAAATGTATCCAATATGGCTCTGTCCCGTTTCCCTTCAAATGAATCATCCATCTCCAAGTCCAAAAACAATTGCGACATCTCTTTCTCCTTAACAAAATCGGGAAGAGGTTTGTTTACTTTCGGACCTTTGACGTTCTTTATCGGACTCGATTGAATCGATTTGTTTTTACATAAATATCTAAAAAACGACTTCAAAGAACTTAATTTCCGATTAACGGAAAAAGGGGAATAACCTTCGTTCATCAAAAAAACAATCCACCGGCGAACGATTACGGTATCGATCTCCTGTGGATTAAATATTTCATCTCCGCAAATAAACTGCTTGAATTGCATTAAATCATTCTCGTAAGCCTCCACAGTATGAGCCGAATAATTTTTCTCATATCGTAAATATCTCAGGAATGACTTAATTAACATATCTTCTGTTGCATCGGATTATGACAACAAAGATATAAAAATAATTCAAAAGGGCAATGGTAAACGTATTTTTAGAATAGCCTTTTCAAATCTTCATTATTTTTCATTTTTCCGGAAACTATTCTTCCGACAAACGTAATTTTTGTACGTATACGGCGTGAATTTTTTGTTTTCTTTTTTCAACAGAAGGTTTTACAAAGGCTTGTCTTTTTCTGAGTTCTTTTGTTACACCTGTCTTTTCAAATTTTCTTTTGAATTTTTTTAAGGCTCTTTCAATATTTTCGCCTTCTTTTAAGGGGACAATAATCATAATTTTTTTGTCTGTTTATTTTATACTATTAAATTATTTTATTCAGCCCGCAAAGATAAATAAAGTTTAATCATATACAAAAAAAATCGCTATACTTTTTTATTCGGAATTGCTTCCATCATTATTTTTTCTTCATTTTATGAAAACACATTGCAAAACCCGTATCGATTTTTTCTTGTTTTATATTAGGATATATGAGTTTTATTTGTAGTTTTGCAACTGAAAACAGGCTTCTATGAACAGCTTAAATAAAAAACAATTTATTTTGGATAAACGTTATCTTCGTATGGCTGCTATTTGGGCCGAAAATTCTTATTGTAAGAGAAGGCAAGTAGGTGCTTTAATTGTTAAAGACAAGATGATTATTTCCGATGGATACAACGGAACTCCTTCCGGGTTTGAAAATAATTGTGAGGACGAAAACGGACTGACAAAGGCCTATGTCTTACATGCGGAAGCCAATGCTATTACAAAAATCGCGTGTTCGAATAATAACAGCAAAGATGCTACTTTGTATGTTACGGCTTCTCCGTGTATCGAATGTGCAAAGTTAATTATTCAAGCCGGAATCAAACGGGTTGTTTATTCGGAAAAATATCGCTTGTCCGACGGCATCGATTTGTTGGAAAAAGCTCATATCGAAGTCGTTTATATAGATAAAGACCAATTAATTACTTAAAACTTTCCGACGAAAGTATGAAATCAGTAAAAAACATCGGATTATCCGTTGGAGGGTTAGTCATCGGAATGGCAATCGGGTATATTGTGTTTGGAAGTTCGTCAGACAAAAGCTGCTTTTTCGGCTTCATCAATACTCCCGATAATAAAATTGCTTCTGTTCTGGATATTATCCGGCAGGATTATGTCGATTCCGTCGATATGAACGATTTAACGGAAGATGCGATAACCGGAATTATCAACGAATTAGACCCTCATTCGTCTTATATTCCGACAAGTGAACTCCAAACTGTTAATGAAGAAATGGAAGGGCATTTCGGCGGAATCGGTGTGACTTATTATCTTTTTAAAGATACGATGGTCGTTCTTAGTGCAGTTCACGGAAGCCCGGCTTCTCAAGCGGGAATTTTACCCGGCGATAGAATTGTGTTCGTAAACGACAATCTTCTCGCAGGGGAAACTATCTCGGAGGAAACTGTTTCGAAAACTTTACGAGGCCCGATAGGAGATTCGCTCCATTTGGGAATAAAAAGAAAAACATCGGATACGATTGTGAATTATACTCTTGTGAGAGGTGAAATTCCCGTATCGACGGTTAAAGCCGCTTACGAAATAGAAGAAGGTATCGGATTTATTAAAATATTCGATAAATTCAGTCATACCACTTACAACGAATTTATCAAAGCTATCACACAATTAACCAACAAAGGATGCCGGTCTTTCATTATCGATTTAAGAATGAACGGAGGCGGAATGTTGGATGCGGCAATCAACATCATCAACGAATTTCTTCCCGAAGGGAAAATGATTGTTTATGCGGAAGGAAAAGCCTTTCGCCGGTCGGAATCCATCTCTGACGGAACCGGAAATTTGCCCGAGAATCAAGTAGTCGTTCTTATCGACCAATTGTCGGCTTCGGCCGGTGAAGTGGTTGCGGGAGCCATTCAGGATAACGACAGAGGTTTAATTATCGGTCGACGCTCTTTCGGAAAAGGATTGGTGCAAAATCAAATCGAATTGGCAGATAAATCGGCAATCCGATTGACCATCGCCCGCTATTTTACTCCCTCCGGACGAAATATTCAAAGAAAGTATGAATTGGGACAATCGGAAAAATACAATCAAGATTGGATCGAGCAACTAAGTAACGGTGAGGGATTTTTTGCAGACAGCATAAAAATCGATACGACTTCCGTATTTAAGACCGTGCACGGAAGAACCGTATACGGAGGAGGAGGAATTATTCCGGATGTTTTTATTCCGATCGACACAGCTCATATAACCAGTTATTATCTCAAATTGGAAAATCATCGTATTTTCGAGAAGTTCGCCTTTGATTATTTCGACAACAATATGGATTTAACGGAATATTATCCGGATTATCAATCGTTGATGGAATATTTGAAGACTCAACCTGTTTTTTATGAACTCATTCGCTACGCGGAAGAGAATGGAATAAAAAGACGCTCGGCATTAATTCATAAATCTTACAATCAAATTTTAACCAATGCGTATGCCTGTATTTTAAGCAATTTTTTCGGAGACGAGGCTTTTTATTATGCTTTAATGCAAAACGACCCGGTTGTGGATTTGGCAATTCAGGCTCTAAGGGAGGGATATGCTCAACCGCAGGCGATTATCCGGGAAAAATACAAATCACTTTCCGTTAACTGAGAACATTCATTATTTAACACTTCATCGCGGTATTTCTTCTTTGCAGAAAAGCAAGAAGCCGTCTCCATCACGGAGCCGGCTTCCTAAAAACGTTAAAACACTTGCCTGTAAAAATACAAGCTAAATATAAATGAAAATATGAATATCTCGATATCTTCCGGACGATTTCTCCGGCGACCGGTTTTATTTCAGTAAAAAACAAACCGATTTGTCTTTTTTGATGCTATATAGATGCTTCCCAAAGGTTCGGGGACACGTCCCGAAGGCTCTTGGGAGTTCCCGGATTGTTTCCGGCTCTATCAATTTTATTTTCGCACCTGCTTATCACCTTCTTCTTAGATTTTATTATACAAAACCGCCGTAAAGGTAATCATATTTTTTTATTTCCACACATTTTCTTCATTATTTTGTTTGAAAACGATTAATTTTTTTTCGACCGGCTAAATCAGGAAAAAATTATCGATTACGTTTCTTCCGGCTTCGGCATTTAATTTTTCAATCAGGTTTTGACGATTCATCATCAATTCGTTCTTCAGGACCGAGGAAGTCACTTTTACGTATAAAACTCTGTTACGGATGAATGTTTCGGTTGTGTATTTGCTTACGGTCCGATTCATTCGGTTATTCCAGTAATCCAGTAAACGAGCTTCGGCCAGTTTATCGGCTATTCGTGGATTGTCTTGAAAGAAAGCGCGTAAAATGGCTCCGATTGATTGTGAATCTGTTCGTTTCATTTTTTATTTTGATTCCCGGATAACTCCGTCTTTCACTTGAAAAAGTTTATAATCGCATTGCATTTCGTTTAATATTTCGTCCGGATAGTTTCGGTTTGTGTCGGCGATAAAAATCTGACCGAATTCGGGTTGAGCAACCAGATGAATGATTCGTTCGGCTCGTTTGGCGTCTAATTTGTCGAACAAATCGTCCAGCAACAAAATGGGGGGCGACAGGCCTTTTTCCGACAAAAAATTAAATTGAGCCAATTTCAAGGCGATTAAATAGGTTTTATTTTGCCCTTGAGAGCCGATTTTCCGGATAAGATAATCGTCCAGCAGAAAATCGAAATCGTCTTTATGGGTACCCGATGTCGTGAATCCCGATATTTTATCTTTTTCTCTCCCGGAAACGAGTAAGGAGGATAAGGAATCGTTTTCGAGCCGGGACTGATATTGAAAGTGAACAGTTTCGTTTTCGCCGCTGACAATTCGGTAATATTCCGTGAAAACCGGGGCGAAATCGGCGGAAAAAGTTTTTCTTTTCCGATGAATCAAGCTTCCGTAGCGACTCATTTGTTCTTCCCATATTTCAAACAGGGAGTCGTCGGAAACGGAGAATGATTTTTTCAATAACGAATTTCGTTGATACAGGGCTTTATTGTAGTTTATCAGGGCATGAAGGTATTCTTTATCGTACTGACTGATAAGCATATCAATAAATTTACGGCGTTCGTCGCTTCCGCCTTGTATTAAATCGATGTCGGCGGGGGAAATTATCACAACCGGAATAAATCCGATGTGTTCCGACAGTCGGTCGTATTCTTTTTTATTTCGCTTGAAAACCTTTTTTTGTTTTCTTTTCACTCCGCAATAAATTTCGTCCGAGTTGTCGTTTCGGTTATAATACCCTTGAAGTACCATGAAATCTTTTTCGTGGGTGATTAATTGCGAATCGGGCAAATTGGTGTAACTTCGCGTAAAGGAGAGGTAATACAAGGCATCAAGCAAATTGGTTTTTCCCATTCCGTTGTCTCCGAACAAACAATTCAATCGGGGAGAAAAAGTTAAATCGGCTTCTTCGATATTTTTGAAATTTAAGATAGAAATTCGCTCGATAATCATGCTGCAAAGTTAAACAAATTTACCGTTTTTCCTATCACTCCGTTCGCGGGATACAAAAAAACAAACGGTCTCCGTTTTCACCCGGGACCGTTTATTTTTCTGCTCGATACCTGTCTGATTCGTTAAAAGGTAGAGGATAACGTCCACTTGGGAACTTCCGTTTCCATTAATTCGCCCGATTCGGAGAAATACAGATTGCGTTCCTGCCTTCCTTTTTCGAGATTAACAACATAAAAAGATTCTTTGTCGTTTTGTTCGATGAAATCGACATCATCTATCCGCCAATCTTTGTATTCCGTTGCGGCGACTGCCTGTCGAATCATTTCCGGAATGTTTCGCTCAAATTCGGTTTCCGTAAGCAACCAACTTCCTGCTTTATCGAACCAAGCCTCTTTTTCCAAGCCTTCGTCGATAAATTCAGCGGCATAATAACCGCTTTTCATTTCCCATTCAATGTATTTTGCATTCGGATACATCGTTCGGAAAGTATCCGTGACAATCCGGTCGGGTGTAAAGATATCGTCGTCGCATGAGAATAACAAAACCGCCGACAACAATAATATACCTGAAATATTCAAACTTTTTTTCATGACTTTATTCAATAATTGATTTTAATCGTCTATTTTTATAAAATTCTCGTTCATATCAAACTCCAAATCAAGTTTATTCGAGAGTTCGACTTCATAGCGGCGTTTCTTTTTTTCGATTTGTTTAATGAATGTGCCGGGAAAATTGGTTTTTACGTATTCCGAAATTTTGGTCGGAACGGCACCGGCGGGAACGGCGGTGTGTTTACAGTCAATTTCTTTCCATTCGCCGTCTTTCGTAAATTCAAGTTCGATTCCGCTAATGAAAGTCACTTCGTAAGTGGTCGACAATAATTCCTTATCGATTTTCATATACGATACTTTTTCATTCGGGAAGTGTTTTTGAATGAAATTTTTTGCCGCCTGCGGAAGTCTTTCAATATCTCGGGTAACGACATCGTCGGCCGATGCCGACTGCAACGAAAACATACCGATTACGGTGAGTAATAAAACAAACTTTTTCATAACCTTTCTTTTTAAATTAAACATCGTTGTTTCTTTTGATACGACAAAATTCGTCGACGATGTTGGAAAGAATCGGGAAAAGGGAACAAAAACCTGTTATTTGACAAACTTTAACACGAAACGATGTTTTCCGTCGTATTCGTAACGGAAAGCAATCCGATTGGATACGGCAATCGATTGAACAATCGCAAGGCCCAATCCGGTCGAGTTGTCGTTTTTGGTTTGTCCGGAACGATAGAACCGTTGAAAGATACGTTTTTCATCCAACTTTTCATCTCCGGAATTTTCAATTTGAAGCGTTGAAGTATTGATGGTCACCGAAATTTTTCCGTTTCGGGAAGTGTGCATAAAAGCATTTTTTATCAAGTTGGTCGTCAGCGTATTCGCCAAATCCTCGTTCATCCGGACAGTACACTGATTTTTTTCTTCCAAAATGAAATCGAGATGTTTATCCGCATAAATTTCAATAAAATCCGCCGAAAGTTCGCGAACCAATCGATTGAGGTTTATTTCTTTTTTATCCGAAAACTGTTCATTTTCTATTCGGGAGAGGAACAATAATGATTTGTTCATTTTAATTGCTTTGTTCAAAGCTTTGTGCAGCGAATCGATTTCCGCGAGTTGCTGCTCAGAGATATTTTCGCTTTGAGTGAGCATTTCTATTTTATTCAGAGCAATCGCCAACGGAGTTTGCAATTCATGGGAAGCGTTTTCGATAAACTGTTTTTGCTGTTCATACGCCCGAAAGTTGCGTAAACTCATTGTATAAGCCGCTTCGTTCAGTTGAGCAAATTCCGTGATTTTTGTCCGGTTATTCAAATCCGGAACGGCCTTCCCCGGCGCGACGGAGTCAAGCCACTTCAACAACTTATTCAGAGGCTTGAAACTCTGTTTCAAAATAAGCCGATTCCCCGCAATGATTGTCGCCGACAAAAGAACAAAGAGGGCGAACAAGCAAATCGACAGTGTTTCTATCATATCGTCGCGTTCCACCGTCGACAGGCGTATTTCCAGCTCGTAATAACGTTGGTCGGAAGCCCTGAAAACGGATTTGTACACGCGCACGGGAATATGTTCGTCCTCGTCCGGGAAGTAAGCTTCCTCATCGTAAAACCGTTCTTTGTAATTTCGCGCATCTTCGTCGCTTATCGGACGAATGGAATACCCGGCAAACGTTGTATCCTCGAATGAGTTTAAGAGTTTCGGTTCGCTCAGTGCCTTTTTAATGAATATATCCCGATAACTCTGAAGCATATCGTCTGTTTCGTCCATGATTTCGCTGTTCATGGCATAAAAGAAAAAGATTCCCCATGCAGCTATCAGGGCAAAAACAAACAAGCTTAACTTTTGATTTGTGTAATTAAGAAGTTTCATCATCGCCGTCGGTTAACAGTTTATATCCAAATCCGTATATTGCTTTTATTGTCGGAACGGCCTTTGCAAGTTTCAATTTTTTCCGAAGATTTTTAATTTGCGAATAAATAAAATCCAAACTGTCGGCTTGGTCGATATTGTCTCCCCATACCGATTCCGCAAGCGTGGTTTTATAAATCAATCGATTGGGATTCACCGCAAAATAGTAAAGCAAGTCGAATTCTTTTCGATTCAATACCAACTCTTTGTCACTGATGAAAACGGTTCGTTTATCGGGATTGATTCTCAAATTTTCAATCGCGATATCCATATTTCCGGCCGCTTGTTTCCTCCGGATAATTGATTTTATTCGGGCATTCAGTTCCGCCAGATGAAAAGGTTTTGCCAAGTAATCATCGGCTCCCGATTCCAGGCCGGTGACTTTATCTTCAATAGAATCTTTGGCCGATATAATTAAAACACTCTCCTTTTTTTTCAATTTCTTCAATTCTTTCAGGACAGAAAGTCCGCTTCCTCCCGGCAGCATGATGTCCAGCAATATACAGTCGTAGTCGTAAGCATAAATTTTACTCACGGCCGAATGATAATCCGAAACACTCTCGACAATGTATTTTTCCTGAAGAAGAAAATCCCGAATTGTCTCCCTTAAATCTTTTTCGTCTTCAATAATCAATATTTTCATTTCATCCCGGCTATCTTGTCGCGAACAAAAATACGCATTAATTCCGGAATATTTTAGGAAGTTTTCAATTTCGGCCTTTCCCGGTATGTGAAAATGATTTACTTTTGCAGTCTCGACGGAATCGGGAAAATAAAAGCGGGAATGACAAGTATTGATACAACAAACAATTCAATTGTAGCCATCAGTCCGATACGGTTTTCTTCGGAAGAACTTTTTTCTTTATTAGAGAAAAAAGAATATTATAACGCCGTTCAGGAAATGAAAAACGAAAAGCGAAAAAGGGAATGGCTAAGCGCGAGATTACTGATGAAAGAAATTCTGGGTGAAGAGAAAGAAATCGTTTATTCTCCGACCGGAAAACCCCGATTAAAAGACAAATCTTACCATATAAGTATCAGTCACACGAAAGGATACGTCGCCGTTGCGCTGCAAAAAGACAAACCCGTAGGAATCGATATTGAACAACTATCCGACCGGGTGAATCACATTCGTCATCGTTTCATGAATCCGGCCGAAGAAGAAACCCTTTCCGTAAAAAACGAAACCGTTCATTTGCTTTTGCACTGGTCGGCCAAAGAGTCTTTATTCAAGATTTTGGATGATAACAGACTTGCATTTAATACCGATTTGCACATCTCTCCTTTTGAACCGGAGATTAATCAATGGTCGAAATTTCAATCGTTTGAAACAAAAACAAAAGAGCGTCAATCGTTCACCGTCGATTATTTGGTTACGGACGATTATGTTGTAACTGTCGCCAAATAAGCAATAAAAAACTATCTTTGTGTAATTTTTCCGATTTTATGAATTTCACCCTACAACATATCGATAAACTATCAAATGCCCGAGCAGGACTTATTTCAACGGATCACGGCAATATCGAGACGCCTATTTTTATGCCGGTCGGAACGCAGGGAACCGTAAAAGCCGTGCATTTTACCGAACTGAAAGAAGATATTAAAGCCGAAATCATTCTGGGAAATACGTATCATCTTTATTTGCGTCCCGGTATCGGGATTCTGGAAAAAGCCGGCGGATTACATCGATTCAACGGATGGGATAAACCCATTTTGACTGACAGCGGAGGCTTTCAAGTTTTTTCTTTGTCCGATAACCGGAAATTAAAAGAAGAAGGTGCCGAATTTCGCTCTCACATCGACGGCTCCAAACACCTTTTCACTCCTGAAAACGTGATGGATATTCAACGAAGTATCGGAGCCGACATCATAATGGCTTTCGATGAATGTACTCCGGGCGATGCCGATTATGCTTATGCGAAAAAATCCCTCGACCTGACCGAACGATGGCTCGACAGGTGCTTGAATCGGTTCAATCAAACCGAAGGAAAATACAACTATTCTCAGGCTTTATTTCCGATTGTACAAGGCTGCGTTTACAAAGATTTGCGTATCCGAGCCGCTGAAAATGCAGCATCAAAAAACGCAAGCGGAAACGCTATCGGCGGGTTGGCCGTCGGAGAACCAACCGAAGTGATGTATGAAATGATTGAAGTCGTGAATGAAATCCTTCCCGCAGATAAACCGCGCTATTTGATGGGAGTCGGAACGCCGGCCAATCTGTTGGAAGCCATCGAACGAGGAGTGGATATGTTCGACTGCATTATGCCGACACGAAACGGACGAAACGGACAACTTTTCACGAAAGAAGGAATCATGAACATGAGAAATAAAAAATGGGAAGCCGATTTCTCTCCCATTGAAGAAAAAGGAGCTTCTTCGGTTGATTATTTGTATTCGAAAGCCTATCTTCGTCATTTATTTATGACAAACGAAATTTTGGCATTGCAAATTGCATCCGTTCATAATCTGGCTTTTTATCTTTGGTTGGTGAAAGAGGCTCGAAAACACATTGTATCCGGCGATTTTTCCGCTTGGAAATCAAACATGATTCCTAAACTTCAAAACAGAATATAAAAACGAATGAGAATACCGGGGTTTCAAATCATTGACAGGTATATTATCAAGAAATTTCTTGGCACTTATTTCTTTGCGATATTGTTGATTATTTCTATCTGTGTCATGTTCGATTTTAATGAAAAGTTGGATAAATTCATTCAAAACGATGCTCCCACTCACGCCATTATTTTCGATTATTACCTGAATTTCATTCCGTATTTCTTTAACATGCTGAGTCCGCTGTTCGTCTTTATCGCCGTTATCTTTTTCACTGCTAAACTGGCCGGCAATTCGGAAATCATCGCCATGTTGGCAAGCGGAATCAGTTTCAACCGCTTGATGCGTCCTTATCTTTTTTCCGCCACATTTATCGCTATCATAACCTTTATATTAAGCAGTTATGTTATCCCGCCGGCCAATATTACCCGCATCGACTTTCAGAATAAATATGTGAGAGACAAACGAGTGGTCTGGGAACAAAATATTCAGCTGGAAGTAGAACCCGATATTATTGCTTATTTCGATCGTTTCGACGCATTCACCAATACCGGGTATCGCTTTTCTTTGGAAAAATTCGAAGGGAAAGAACTTCGCTCCCGAATGACCGCCCAACAAATTGTATGGGATTCGGCTTACAACTGGAGAGTGAAAGATTATATGATTCGCGATTTTGTGGGCATGAAAGAAGAAATTCGAATGGGAGCTTCCATCGATACTACTTTAACGATTATTCCGTCCGATTTCATGATTTCGGTTTATGACAGCGAACAAATGACAACCCCTCAGTTAAAAACTTATATCGACCGGCAGAAGAAAAGAGGAATCGGCAACATACAATTGTTCGAAATTGAATATTATAAACGTTTCGCAATCGCGTTTGCCGCTTTCATCTTAACCGTTATCGGGGTATCTTTATCGGCCCGCAAGATAAAAGGAGGAATGGGAATGAATATCGGAATCGGTTTGGTTTTAAGCTTTTCCTACATCTTATTTATGCAAGTATCATCTTCTTTTGCCATATCCGGTTTGATGAGCACTTTCGTTGCCTCGTGGATACCGAACCTCATTTATGCCTTTGTAGCGGCATTCTTGTATTTCAAAGCTCCGAATTAAAGAGAGAGTATTTCCATTTCGGAATATTGGAAATGTTAAATATGTGTTATAGAATATCTTTTTTTATTTGGTAGATGTAAAAAAAAGACTCACCTTTGCATGCAGAAAACCTAAAACAATCTTTTTGCCTTAAAAAAGACTAATGCCTATTAAAACTGAATAAAAAGGTCCCTGAGAAGAGGACCTTTTGTTGTTTTATTATTATAAAGATTTCCGTATCTTTGCGCTTTCGTCGGAATATCGATAAAAACAGTGAAACACTCACTTTAACAGATACATCCGATTCGTAACAACCCAACTTTATATTTTGTCAATTTGTCAATTCAATTAATGAAGAATATTCGGAATTTTTGCATCATTGCTCATATCGACCACGGAAAAAGTACTTTGGCCGATCGCTTGTTGGAATACACGCAAACGGTAGAAGGGAAGGCCATGCAAGCTCAGGTTTTAGATGATATGGACTTGGAACGCGAAAGAGGCATTACCATCAAAAGTCATGCGATTCAAATGAAATATAATTACAAAGAAGAAGAATATACCCTTAATTTGATTGATACTCCGGGACATGTCGACTTCTCTTATGAAGTATCGCGTTCCATTGCCGCCTGCGAAGGTGCTTTATTGATTGTCGATGCGGCTCAGGGAATTCAGGCTCAAACCATTTCCAATTTGTATATGGCTTTGGAAAACAATCTCGAAATCATCCCGGTTCTGAATAAAATCGACTTGCCCAACGCAATGCCGGAAGAAGTGGAAGACCAAATCATTGAACTGCTGGGGGTCGGACGGGAAAAAATAATTCGGGCAAGCGGTAAAACAGGCGACGGTGTTTACGATATTCTGAATGCCATCATAGAGAATATTCCCGCTCCCGAAGGAGACCCGGATGCTCCTCTGCAAGCCTTGATATTCGATTCGGTCTTCAATTCGTTCCGAGGCATCATCGCTTACTTCAAAGTGGTGAACGGCTCGATTAAAAAAGGCGATTCGGTTAAATTTATCGCTACCGAAAAGGAATACGAAGCCGACGAAGTCGGAATATTGAAACTGGACATGGTTCCACAAAAAGAGGTTACGTGCGGAAATGTCGGTTACATCATTTCCGGAATCAAAATATCGAAAGAAGTCAAAGTCGGAGATACCATTACGCATGTTAAACGGCCTTCTCCGAAAGCAATAGAAGGATTTGAAGAAGTGAAACCGATGGTGTTTGCCGGAGTTTATCCAATCGACAGCGAAGACTTTGAAAACCTGCGCTCATCGTTGGAAAAACTTCAATTGAACGATGCCTCCCTGACTTTTCAGGCGGAATCGTCGGTCGCCTTGGGATTCGGCTTCCGTTGCGGCTTCTTGGGATTGCTTCACATGGAAATCATACAGGAACGCTTGGACCGGGAGTTTAACATGAATGTAATAACGACGGTTCCGAACGTATCTTATAAAGTTTACGATAAACAAGGTATTTGCAAAGAAGTACACAACCCCGCCGGCCTACCCGACCCTACTTTAATCGACCGAATCGAAGAACCTTTTATTCGGGCTTCGGTTATTACCACTACAAAATACATCGGGCCGATAATGACTCTCTGCCTCGGCAAACGAGGAATATTGATTAAACAGGATTATATTTCCGGCGATAGAATAGAAATCATTTACGACCTCCCTTTGGGCGAAATAGTCATTGATTTCTACGATAAATTGAAAAGTATTTCCAAAGGATACGCTTCTTTCGATTATCACATGCACGATTACCGTACTTCCAAATTGGTTAAATTAGACATCTTACTGAACGGTGAGCCGGTTGATGCGCTTTCTACCCTGACTCACTTCGATAATTCGGTTACTTTCGGACGCAGAATGTGCGAAAAACTGAAAGAATTGATTCCGCGTCAACAATTCGACATCGCCATCCAAGCGGCCATCGGTTCGAAAGTTATCGCAAGAGAAACCATCAAAGCGGTTCGCAAAGATGTTACGGCAAAATGCTACGGAGGTGACATCAGCCGTAAACGAAAACTTCTCGAAAAACAAAAAGAGGGCAAAAAGCGAATGAAACAAGTCGGAAATGTGGAAGTTCCGCAAAAAGCTTTCCTTGCCGTTCTGAAATTGGACTAAACCCACCACCAAAAGAAGAATCCCCCGCACCCGGATGATTCGGGCACAGAGGATGATTATTACTGAACAGGCACAAGCAACATGATGCGGGCTCGGCCGGAATTGAGGTTGCCGTCGGGCAAGGGAGTGCCGTCGGGAAGGTCGGGCACACCGATGGAAACAGCTGCCCGCGCGCCGGTATTCCATTCGTAACCGCGACCGTCAATCATGGAGCAGTGGGTGAATATGATTTCATCGCCGTCGGCCCAGGTGGGGCTTGTGCCAAAGCTCGAATGATAGTTCAGTGCAGTGGTATTTGCGCCGGCATCCTGCGTGCGGGGCTCGTTTGTTGCTGTCGGGTCGATGGCCACGCAGCCGGTCATGCCGGAGATAAACGACGAGCCTGAACCGGCAATTGCCCAAGTGAAGTCTTCACCTTTACCGCCGTAATATCCGCCGCCGCCGCCGCACGGAGAGTTGGAAGAGGAGGCAGGGCCTCCTTGTCCGAACGCTCCGCCCGAGCCGGGTTGGGTTTGGGTGGCACAATAAGATTTGCCGGCACGCGACCATGCTTCCAGGCCGCCGGCATACTGTCCACGGGAGGAATGGGATTTGCCTACGCCTCCCGAGCTGCCCGATACCAGGATGCGACTGTTGAGGGAAAGTGGTTTGTCCCATTCCGTATCGCTATCGCCCGCGACGAGCCGAAAGTCGGTAGCACCGCATCCTTTGTTGCCGTTCGATGCACTTCCGCCGCCGTTGAACATGTTGTTTCTGCCGCCCACGTACACATAGATTACCTGATTTTCGGCCAGATGAATCACCCCTGAGCAATAGCCGGCCGGATAATTTTCAGGACTGGTTGCAATACCTGCTCCCCAGGCTTCGAGCAGGTATTCGCCGTCTTGCGGAGCGGTGAAGGTTTGTACCGTACCGGTGAAAACATAGTCTACCCGTGTTATTTTTTCGAGAAGAGTGCCTTGTTTCTTCATCGATTGCCAGCGACTGCCGTTCCACACACGCAGTCCGGTCGGGTCGTACTCTTCCCCTTCGATTACATCCCTGTTGTTCGCATAGCGGTTCATGTTATACACAACCAATCCGACGTGTTTGGTTCCTTCCTCATCGGAGTAGCCGGCGGGAAGCATCGGATAAAGCCTGTTGAGGTTGCTCAGACTAACCCGCGGCAGGCCGAGGCCTTTGGTGGCGGTGGTGTTGTCGGCTGCCGACATTTCTTTCAGGTCGAGCAACGAGCCCGGACTCGGTTCTTTTCTCATACCTATCGTTACTTGTGCTTTCGCACCGGCTGCGCTTGTCATGACAAGCGTCAGCATCAATAAAAAGACTTTTAATTTCATGTTTGAATACTATTATAGGTTATATTTAATTATTACGATTTGTTATTTTTTTGTCGTTTATCTGAGTCGGTCTAAGACGCTCGTCTGAGTCGCTCTCAGATGGACGTCTGAGTCGCTCTCAGATAAACGTGTGCTTCCTCGGCACAGAGGCGTGTGCTTCCTCGGCAGTAAACCGAGCGGAAGATTATGTATATATAATGTGTGTGTGTGTGTGTGTGTGTGTGTGTGTGTGTGTGTGTGTGTGTGTGTGTGTGTGTGTGTGTGTTTAAGAAAATATCGGTAGCACACAAATATTGCGTGTTAAATATAGTAAAACAAT
>JAIRRK010000029.1 GCA_031256015.1 Dysgonamonadaceae bacterium | reverse complement strand
CAGGATATGTTTTTAACAGCTATTCCTACAAATGAATCGATGATTGACAACCTCCCTAATGATATAAAGATTAAGCCGACGAGTGCTACTGCATCTTCTGCCCAAAGCGGAGAAGGCATTAATTTGGCGTTTGACGATGATTATACAACTATTTATCACTCAGCTTGGGCTGGAACAACTCCTCCGATAACATTGAAATTCAATTTTAATGAAGAAGATTTGGATTATTTGGTTTATTATCCTCGTGCGGACGGAGGATCCAATGGTGTTTTCGGCGAATTGGATGTATATTATACAACGACAACTGTGACAACGGCAATCAAGCTTGGAGAGTACGATTTTGGAGGAAGCAATTCTGCCTCCGCGATTAGATTCCCGAATACGATTGAGGGAGTGACAACAATCGAATTTCGTGTGAAGACAGGATTAACCGACTCCTCCAACAAATTCTTTGCCAGTTGCGCCGAAATGGAATTTTATCGAGAGCCTGCGGATAAATTCGATGCAAGCACGATATTTACAAACAGTTCATGCTCCAAGCTCAAAGATGGCGTGACAGAAGCAGACATAAAAAACATAACTGTCGAGTTTTATAAAAAGATAGCTTCTGATCTTTTTTATAATACCTATAAAGATAAAGAATTTAGAATTCAAACATATAAATCTTATATCGACCCGCTGGCGACAGCCAACGTTCTCAAACTTTCTCACCCGTACGGAAAAAGAGATGCTCCTACCGGTATCTATGCCTTGAAGGGAGATGAAATTATCTTATTGTGCGAAGAATCGACTGAATCGGTGTATCCGTCCTTATTCATCCAAAAAACAGATGATAGAAATAATGGTAATTCTTTCGCTTTGAAACCCGGATTAAATAAAGTGAAGGCACCTTTTGACGGATTAATGTATGTATATTATTATTCTCCAACAGGAACGGAAAAGTCGATTGACATTCAAATTATTTCAGGAGCCGTGAATGGTTATTTTGACATAGAAAAGCACGATAAGGAAGACTGGAAGCGTTTGATTGCTAATGCCACATTCTCTCATTTTGATATGAAAGGAAGATACAGTTTGTTGAATTTCGAAACGGCGGCTTATCGTCAATATACGAAAGACAAAGGTCCGGAATTGTTGCAAGCCTACGATAATTTGGTCAAAATGGAGATGGAATTTATGGGATTGACCAAATACAATAAAGAGGCACCTACACGCATGCACTTCCAAGTTGTTTATGGTGATAACTTTATGTATGCGACGCATTATTTTACGGGCTACAATGACGGAACCCAAAAAGACGTACTGAATTATGATTCATTAATGTCGAAAACACTTACTTCCGGATGGGCCGGAGGTATAGGATGGGGACCTGCTCACGAAGTGGGTCACATGAATCAAACGACGGGAATGAGATGGCGCGGAATGACTGAAGTTACTAATAACATTCATTCTCAGTATGTTACAACCACATGGTATGGATTGTCTCGTCTTTATGATGAAAAGTTAAGCGGCGGGACAAATCGCTATGCCAAAGCAATAGCAGGAATAGTGAAAGCGCAAACGCCCCACAATAAAGGAGATGGTAAAACCAACGGCAGTGACTTCTTTTGCAAATTGGTTCCTTTCTGGCAATTGAAATTATATATGCACGATGTATTGGATAGGACGGAGTTCTACGCGGATCTTTATGAAGCGTTCAGAAATACACCGACCTTAACGGGAGGTTCCAATAGCAATTCCGTGGACGGACAATATCAGTTGAACTTTACAAAACTGGTTTGTCAAGTTTCCGGTTACGATTTCACGGAATTTTTCGAAGATTGGGGATTTTATCGTCCGATTGATGAAATGATTGATGACTATGGTACAGGACGTTTCATTGTAACTCAAGCCGGAGCAGATGCTGTTAAAAGTGAAATCGCGGCTTTAAATCTTCCTAAACCTCCGATGCCGGCAGGTATGAAATTGTATGAAATTCATGATAGAAATACAGCATCGTATAAAATGCCGTAACATAACTTTAATTGAGTCTTTTCATGTAAATGGGGCGGGAATTTTTTCCCGCTCCATTTTTTGTGCACTTGCTTCTCAGCAATTTCTCGGATGATGACTCAATATTTCGCTTCGGAGAAAATCACGATCCAAATGAGTGTATATTTCTGTGGTTGCAATCTTTTCATGTCCCAGCATTGCTTGAATGGCACGTAAATTCGCGCCGCCTTCCAATAAATGCGTGGCAAAAGAATGACGAAACGTGTGAGGACTGACCGACTTCTTAATTCCCGCCAATTCGGAATGAACTTTCACGATATGGAAAATCATAATGCGCGACAAGGAAGTGCCTCTTCGACTGAGAAATAAAAAATCTTCAAACCCTTTCTTTACTTTAATCAGATGCCTGTCCAATAAATAAAGGTTGATTTCTTTGCATGCAACCGGAGAAATCGGAACCAATCGTTGTTTGCTGCCTTTTCCGGTTACTTTAATAAAACCTTCGTCCAAGTACAAATTAGGGAAACGTAATCCGATTAATTCCGAAACGCGAAGCCCGCAACTGTACAAAGTTTCTATGATTGCTTTATTGCGCTGCCCTTCGGGTTGAGAAAGAACAATTGTTGAAATGATCTTGTCGATTTCGTCTTTAGTCAAAAAAATAGGAAGCTTAAATCCTATTTTGGGCGATTCTAACTGCTCCGTAGGGTCGATGCTGATTAGTTTTTCCAGAAGAAGAAAACGATAGAACGACTTAATCCCGGAGATAATTCGAGCTTGCGATCGCGGATTGATACCCATTTCATGTAATAATATCAGCAATTCCTGCAAATCATCTAAACTTACTTCCTGAGGATGTTTGTTTGCGGATTGAAGATAATTCAATAACTTACTTAAATCATCCATATAAGCCGCTACGGAGTTGTCAGAGAGCGACTTCTCCAAACGCAAATAGCTGTGATAATCGTTGCTTAATGATGAAATGTCTTCGTTTCTTTTCCTGTCGGGCATAAAATCCGAATAATTATGATTATTTTTGCACCAAATATAATAAACTTATCTGAGATTTATGAAACTTCAAATCATCAATGGTCCCAATCTTAACTTACTTGGGGTTAGAGAACCGGATGTTTACGGAAAAAATTCGTTCACCGATTACTTGGATAACTTAAGGAAAACCTATCCGGATGTGCAAATCGATTATTTTCAGTCAAACATAGAAGGCGAAATTATCGATAAAATTCATGAAACAGGTTTTGCTTATGCCGGTATTATTTTAAATGCCGGAGCCTATACCCATACATCCATCGCCATTTACGATGCGATCAAAGCCATCACAACTCCGGTGATAGAAGTCCATATCTCGAATGTTCACGCAAGAGAGGAATTTCGTCATCATTCCTTGATTGCCGGGGCCTGCAAAGGCGTCATTGCCGGGTTTGAGTTCGATTCATACAGACTTGCGATAGAGGCCCTAATAAAAAATAATTAATTTCCAACAAAAATAATGACGTGTTAAAACAAACGAAGATTGTAGCGACTATTTCCGATCAACGATGTGAAAAAGAATTTATTTCGGATCTGTTTGAGGCAGGAATGAATGTGGTACGGATGAATTCGGCACATTTGGACGAAGAAGGTTTCAATAAAATTATAACAAGTGTACGAGCCGTTTCTAATCGGATTGGTATTTTGATGGATACAAAAGGTCCTGAAGTCAGAACAACCATTACGGATGAACCGATTCGGTTTCAAACCGGCGACAGGATTTCCATACAAGGAGCTCCCTTGGAGAAAACAACTTCTCGAATGATTTCGGTGAACTATCTGAACTTCACCAATGAACTCCGATTGGGAGATATGATTTTAATCGACGATGGAGAACTGGAATTGAAAGTGGTGGAGAAATATCCTCAATACCTTGTTGCCGAAGCTTTGAACGATGCTGTTTTGGGAAGCCGGAAAAGTGTGAATATCCCCGGAGTGCGAATCAATCTGCCTTCTTTAACGGAAAAAGACAGAAAGAATATTTTGTATGCCATTGAAAATAATATCGATTTCATTGCTCATTCTTTTGTCAGAAGCAAGCAGGACGTATTGGATATTCAACGCATTTTGAATGAGCATCAAAGTCCGATTAAAATCATTGCGAAGATAGAGAATCAAGAAGGCGTAGATAATATTGACGAAATTTTGGAAGTAGCTTACGGCATTATGATTGCTCGCGGAGATTTGGGAATCGAAGTTCCTCAAGAGAAAATTCCCGGATTGCAACGAATCTTGATACGTAAGTGCGTGGCTGTCAAAAAGCCGGTTATTGTAGCTACTCAAATGTTGCACTCCATGATAAAAAATCCTCGTCCGACCCGAGCCGAAGTGACGGATGTTGCAAATGCCATCTATTATCGTACCGATGCCATTATGTTGAGTGGAGAAACGGCTTACGGTAAATTTCCGGTCGAAGCCGTTCGAATGATGTCGAGCATTGCACGAGAAGCCGAAAAAACGAAACTGCAGGAAAACGATATACGTGTTCCGACTCCGAATGAAGATTTGGATGTTACTTCCTTTTTGGCCAAACAAGCGGTGAAAACGAATAATAAACTGCATGTGAAAGCCATTGTAACGGACAGTCATTCGGGAAGAACGGCTCGCAATTTAGCGGCATTCAGAGGGAAATCGCCCGTTTTTGCTATCTGTTACAAAGAACGAACAACTCGGGAGTTGGCGTTGTCGTACGGAGTTTGGGCCGAATATCAACCTGAAAGTTCGAATCCGAAACAATATTTCTTGGATGCACTGAATAAACTGATAAGAAAGCAGATGATAAGTAAAAACGATATGGTTGCTTATTTGAGCGGCAGTTTCGGAGAAGGTGGCGGAACTTCATTTTTGGAAATAAACAATGTCGGTCGAATTTTAGATGGATCAGAACAATATCATCCCCCGTTTTTCAGGTAACATAAATGTGCAGATAGACGATTATATATTGAATCATATCGATGAAGAAGGAGAACTTCTTGCTTCGCTGAATCGCGACGCTCATGTCAATTTGCTTCGTCCGCGAATGTTGTCGGGTCATTTACAGGGGCGTTTCCTCAAGATGATGGCTCGGATACATCGGCCGAAGAAAGTGTTGGAAATCGGAACTTATACCGGTTATGCCACTTTATGTTTGGCTGAAGGTTTGCCCGACGACGGTGTCATTCACACCATTGAAATTGACGATGAACTGGAAGATTTTATCCGAAAACAATTTGATAAATCGTCGTTCAAAGATAAGATTCATTTACACACGGGCGATGCTTTGGATATTATTCCGACTTTGAATGAATCGTTCGATATGGTATTTTTAGACGCCGATAAAAGATTATACAGTCAATATTACGATTTGATTTTCGACAAAGTAAACCTCAATGGCGTAATCTTGGCGGACAATACCTTATGGGACGGAAAAGTATTGAACGAACCTCATCCGAACGATAAACAGACCATCGGTATCCTTGAGTTTAATAAAAAAATAAAACAGGATACTCGAATTGAAAAAGTTATTTTACCTTTGCGTGATGGATTGACCATTATTTATAAGATTAAAAATGGATAATAAACGACTTCAACGAATTGAACGTTTGATTCAAAAAGATTTAAGCGAAATTTTTTTAACTCAAACAAGGCAAATGCCGGGAATAATGGTATCGGTTACGAATGTGCGTGTAAGCCCTGATTTGAGCCTTGCAAAAGCATACTTGAGTATTTTTCCTCCCGAAAAAACGGAAGAAATAATGGAGAATATCAACAATAACAAAAAAGTGCTTCGTTACGATTTGGGTACTCGTGTCGGGAAACAACTCAGAAAAGTTCCTGAAGTGGCTTTCTTTTTGGATGATTCGATAGATTATCTCGAAAATATCGATAAATTGTTAAATCGGAAAAAAACGCGCGACTCCGAATAAAAACCGGGCATTTTGAATCTTTCGTTATACATAGCCAAGCGGTATCTTTTTTCAAAAAAGACTCACAACGCCATCAATATTATCTCCATGATAGCGGTATGCGGTATTGCCATCGCAACAATGGGTGCTGTGTGTACGATGTCGGTTTTTAATGGTTTCGAAAAGTTGGTCTCCGGGATATTCGGTGCCTTTGACCCGGAACTGAAAATCACTCCTTCAAGAGGGAAAGTTTTTGATCCGCAGGCGGATGAAAATATTCTCAATATCCGATTTCTTCCCGAAATAGAAGCCGTTTCCGAAACATTGGAAGACAATGCACTGGTCAGATACAAAGAACGTCAAGTTCCGGTTATAATGAAAGGCGTTTCCGGTGATTTTGAAAAAGTAGCCAAACTCACTGACATTCTTTTCGACGGAGAATTTAAGTTAAAAGACGAAGAAAATAATTTCTCCGTTTTAGGAATTGGTGTCGCAAGTAATTTGGGAGTCAATTCGAGTTTGGTGTATCCGATTGATGTTTTTGTTCCGGACAGAAGCAAGCAAGTTAATTTATCCAACCCTCTTGCCTCGTTAAAATCCGATTATTCGTACGTCGGAGGAATATTTATGGTTGGGCAACCTCAGTATGACGATAATTACATTTTGGTTTCACTGGATTACGCCCGTGAGATGTTCGACTATAAAACCGAAGTGAGTTCTTTGGAAATCAAATTGAAAAAAGAGACCGACATCCGTTCCGTAAAGCGAAAATTAAAAGAGAGTATCGGTGATAATTATCTTGTCAAAGATCGATACGAGCAACAGGAAGCCGCATTTAAGATGATGAGTATTGAAAAATGGGTCAGCTTTTTAATGTTGTGCTTCATTATTTTAATCGCCGCATTTAATATTATCGGTTCCTTGTCTATCCTTATTGTAGATAAGCAAAAAGATATTCAAACGCTTCGTAATTTAGGCGCAAACAATTCGCTCATCTCCCGCGTATTCCTTTTTGAAGGATGGATGATATCGGTCGTCGGCGGTATTATCGGAATCGTTTTAGGTGTTTTGATTTGTTTAGGACAGTCGTATTTCGGATGGATTAAACTGGGAAACGTACAAGGTGCTTTTGCCGTTGATGCTTATCCGGTTATTATTCAGTTCGGCGATGTGATTCTTGTCTTTTTGTCCGTTTTACTTATAGGGTTCCTGACCGTTTTCTATCCCGTGAAATATTTTTCCAAGAAAATGAGCTGACAGGCCAATGATAACCGTGCGCCGGTTATCAATCGGCACATGCCTTACTCTTCCGTTTTTGTCCACCCTTGAGCTGTTAATGGAATTTGAGTTTTATCTCTTGTGACCAGATTCGCTCCTTCTTCTTCATTTACAATGTGACCAATCAAATGAATACCTTCCAGTGTTTGTATCTTATCGTGCAAAGTCAAAGGAACAGTAAACAGCAATTCGTAATCGTCGCCTCCGTTTAAAGCTACTGTTGTGAGATTCAGGTTAAATTGCTCGGCCATCATAGCGGTTTGATAATCAATCGGGATTCGTTCTTCGTAAATGACACATCCGACTTTGCTTTGCTTGCAGATATGCAGAAGTTCCGATGCCAATCCGTCCGAAATATCAATCATGGATGTTGGTACAATGTGGGTTTCCGTCAGCATTTCGATAATGTTTTTCCGGGCTTCCGGACGTAATTGCCTTTCCAACAAGTATTCTTTTCCGGCAAAATCGGGACTGAAATCTTTCTCTCCCGTGTGAACGGCCTTTTCTCTTTCTAAAAGTTGAAGTCCCATGTATGCCGAACCTAAATCCCCCGAAACACAAATCAGGTCGGTATTTTTTGCTCGGTCCCGATAAACGATTTTATCTTTGTCGGCTTCACCTACGCAAGTAATGCCGATGGTCAATCCCGTTAAAGAAGAACTTATGTCTCCGCCGATAATATCAACGCCATAACGTTCGCAAGCATATTCGATTCCCGAATAAAATTCTTCCAAATCTTCTACTGAAAATCTTTTGGATAATCCGACTGAAACCGTCAATTGCTTGGGATGTCCGTTCATCGCATAAATATCGGAGAATCCGGATACGGCTGCTTTATATCCCAATAATTTCAGGGCAACGTAAGTTAAATCGAAATGGATGCCTTCCAATAACAAATCGGTTGTAATAAGAACGTCTTTCTTTGAATATTCCAAAACGGCGGCATCATCGCCCATTCCTTTAATTGTAGATGAGTTGTTTGTTCGTAAATGATCGGTAAGACGGGAAATCAATCCGAATTTCCCTAAAGAAGCTATTTCGGTTCTCATAATTGTTTAATTATTTCTTCTATGATGAATGTCATTTTAGGTTGTGCTGTTTCTGCTGCGTTCAGAACATCGTCGTGACTTACTTCCGTTATTTTGCCGTAAATTCCCAAATCGGTGATGACGGAAAAAGCCAAAACGTTCATTCCGGCTTGTCGGGCAACGATTACTTCGGGAATGGTTGACATTCCGACTGCATCTCCGCCGATAACGCTGAAATAACGATATTCCGCCGGCGTTTCGAAAGTCGGCCCTTGAGTTCCGACATAAACGCCATATTGTAATTTGATGTTATTGTTTTCGGCGATGGATGTTGCCAATTGAATTAATTTTTTACTGTAAGGTTCCGACATATCGGGAAAACGGGCGCCAAATTCTTTCGGATTTTTTCCTCTTAAAGGATGCTCCGGAAAGAGATTAATATGATCTTCGATCAGCATGATGTCTCCCACTTGAAACGAATTGTTCATTCCTCCGGCAGCATTTGAAACGAATAAATATTCAAAGCCCAAATATTGCATCAGGCGAACCGGGTAAGTTACCTGTTTCATATCGTAACCTTCGTAATAATGAAATCGTCCTTGCAGAGCGATAATGTTTTTACCGCCTAATTTTCCGATAATTAACTTCCCGGAATGACCTTCCACCGTTGAAATTGGAAAGTGAGGAATCAGCTCGTAGGAAATTTCCTTTTTGTCTTGAATTTTGGCAACCAGTTTTCCTAATCCGGAACCTAAAATAATCCCGATACGAGTATTTTCAGAGATGTGCGGCCTAAGCCATGATGCGGTTTCTTGCAAACTCTTTAACATGAGATTCTATTTTTTGTTTAAATAAAGTTTCTTGGTCCGACAGAAAAACAACTTCTATCGGAAGGTAATAAAGCGATTTTTTTATTTCTTCAGGTATATCTTCGTTGTCAAGTAATCTGACAGCATCTTTTTCCGAAGTAATAATGATTTTATTTTTATTTTTTATCGACCGGAACCTGTCGATTATATTTTGAATGTTTTTACTTGTAAATGAATGATGATCCGGATAAATCAAAGTGCGTAAATCATCCGTATAATTCGATACATGGTTGATAAGCTCTGTCGGATTTGCCAATCCGGTAATTAATAAAAAAGAATAATGTTCTTTCTTTAATCGATCGATACTTTCTTTTTTTATCGAAACAAGTTCGGGGAAAACGGGTCGCAAACTTTTATAGTGAAAAGAAGAAAAGAATAAACTCTGAAAAGGAAGCAACTCCATATTCAGTTTAACCGTTTGGAAGTCGATCGGGTTCAACGAATTTGGACATTTCGTGCAAATAATCATGTCGGCGCGAACATGATTTTTCCACGGTTCTCGCAGTAATCCGGTCGGTAATAAAGAATCATCGTAAAAAGGGCGACTGTAATTTGTCAGTAAAATCGACAAAGAGGGTTTTACGTATCGATGCTGAAAAGCATCATCCAGAAGGATAATTTCCGGCCTTTTATCGTCCGGTAAAGCAAGCAAATGATTGATGGCTCTTCTTCGGTTAGCATCTACAGCGACAATGATATCCGGAAATTTACGATACATTTGAAAAGGCTCATCGCCTATTGTTTTGGCAGATGCTTGTTCATTCGCAAGAATGAAATTTTTTGTCTGTCTTTTGTACCCTCGACTTAGAACCGCTATCCTGTATTTATCCTTTAATAAGCGGATTAAATATTCGGTATGAGGAGTTTTCCCTGTTCCTCCGGCAGTAAGATTTCCGATGGAAATTACCGGAATAGAAAACTCTTCGCCGGGAAGTATTCGCCGGTCGAAGAGTTTATTTCTGAAATTGACTCCGATTCCATACAAAAACGAAAATGGAGATAAATAGTTGTGTATTTTAATTCGATTCATTTGCAGTTGATTCTACCGACTACAAATATAATTCTTATTTCACACCTATCATAATCACTTCAATTAAATTATTCGAATCGAAAAACGCTTTGGCTGTTTCCCGAATATCTTCCGGAGTTATTTCGTTTACTGTTTTCACATAATCGCTGTATCCGTTGTACCCGTTTCTGTAATATTCCGTCATAACCGAACTCCAATATCCGTTTCGTTCTTCCTGTTCTTTTTGTCTTTTCAGAATATATTCTTTGACTTTATTAAAATCCTCTGTACGAGGTCCGTTATCGGCAATGCTTCGGAACTCGTCATGAGCAATTTGATTCAACTCTTCCTGTTTTCCGGGTTGAGTTTCGAAATAGATTTGTAAAGGAGCTTCGCCTTCCGGATAATCCGAAAAAGAAGCATAAGCACTGATACTGTATGTTCCTCCTTCATCTTCCCTTATTTTTTCCATGAAAACGATATTCAAAATTTGAGAAAGCATATCGATGCTGATTTTATTTTTTATATCCGGATTAAGAGTTGTCCAGTATAAATTACAAACGGCCGATTTTACATTTTCCATTTTTTGTTCAAAATGATTTGCTTTCTTTCCCGCTACAAGGCCGACATTGATATCGGCCGGTTTTTCATTTCTGTTCGAAGAAGGCAGAGCTCCTAAATATTGAGCAATCATTCCTTTTGCCGTTTCCGGATTAATATTTCCCGTAAATACGAAAGTAAAATCACTTGCATCTGCATATCTGTCTTTTCGCCAATTCATGATGGTTTCATAATCGACTTGATTGAGGTCGGATGCTCTCAACCGTTTTTGACGCGGTTTGTTTACATAAAATTCATTCAGGATTGTATCCGTCATGGCGATTTCAGGGTCGGCTTCCTGATTTTCCAATTGTGATTTTATGCGGGTTACTCGCGACTGATAAGCCTCATCGTCGAATCTCGGATTAGTGAAATGCAAATAAGTTAATTGAAGCATTGTTTCGAAGTCTCTGACAGATGACGAGCCGGTTATTCCTTCGTCTCTTAAACTGATATAAGGTTGAGCATTTGCTTTTTTCCCGGCCAATACTTTATGTAATTGCGTTTGGCTAAAATCCCCCAATCCGCCTATGTTGGATAAATGAGGATATAGCTTGATATTGATTAAGTCGGTTTCGGGGAATAAAGAAGACCCTCCCGGACTTGTGGCAGACATTAAAATTTCGTCATCTTTCCATTGAGTAGGTTTAATGACAACTTTTACTCCGTTGGATAAAACAAAATTCGTCGTTTCAAAAACTTCGTCTGTCGATTCTTCCGTAATAAATCCGCCTTGAGGGAGTTCAGACAGTAGCGATTCGTTGTTTTCTTCTTCTTTCGGCGGTGTTATTTCTTCCGATTTTGCGTCATTGAACCACGTCAACAAATTTTCTTTTGTCGGAAGAATCACATTTTCCTTTTCGGGAGCGGTTAATGTAATAACAATATTTTTATCGCTTATGAAATCTTGAATATACTTATTCACTGCTTCTAAAGGAATTTCCGGTGCAATGGAATTTAAGATGTTATATTCGATTTCGATTCCGGGAATGTAACTTCCTTCCGTAAAGTGATGCACATATTCCCGGGAATAAGCACTATTTTGTGTTTTATCTCTTTCGTTGTATGAACTTTCGTACCGAGTAATCAAATTGGCTTTGGCCCGTTCGTATTCCGAAGATGTAAAACCATATTGATTCAAGCGTTCAATTTCCCGACTTAATGTTTTCATGGCAGTTTCCACATCGTCGTCTTTGACCAAAGCAATTCCCGTAAAAGCTTCTTTGGTTGCGGTTTCCAAGAATGAGCCGTTGTATAAATGTCCCGCAATAAAAGGAGGATTCGGCTTTTGTATTAATTCCTGAAAACGCTCTCCCATAATCATTGATGATATGGAATTGAAATAATTTGTCATGAAGTTGGTCATTGTTCCTCGCAATTCTCGGGGAAGAGGGTCGTGTTTGAAACGAATCGAAACAATTGTTTGTGTAGCTTCTTTATCACTTGCAATTCCCACCAAGGGTTCATCGTTATCCTCAACAGGATAATAAATCCTTTCGGCCGGATTAACCGGAGCCGGAATATCGGAAAAGACTTGTTTCAATTTACTTTCAATTTCATCGACATGAATGTCTCCGATGATAATTATTCCTTGTAAATCGGGTCGATACCATTTTTTATAAAAATCGCGAATCGTTTCAGGCTTAAAATTCAAGATGATGTCTTCGGTTCCGATAACATAGCGTTTGGCATACTGATTTCCGGGCATTACTTGAGGATATAATTTCTCTATCATTCTCCGGTCCGCGCCTCCATAAATCCGCATTTCTTCACGTATAACGCCTCTTTCTTTATCAATTTCGTTTTCTTCCAATAAAAGAGATCCCGACCAATCGTGAAGGATTAGTAAACAACTGTCGATAGCTCCGGGAGTTAAAATCGGAACATCCGAAATATTGTAAACCGTTCGGTCGTAACTTGTATAAGCATTCAAATTTCTTCCGAATTTCACTCCGATTGTTTCCAAATAATCGATGATTCTATTTCCGGGGAAATGAGTACTTCCGTTGAATGCCATGTGTTCAAGAAAATGAGCTAATCCGTTTTGATTGTCCTCCTCTAAAATGGCACCTACATTTTGGGCAATGTAAAAATCAGCCCTGTCTTTCGGTAATTCGTTATGACGAATGTAGTAAGTGATTCCGTTTTCCAATTTTCCCATTCTGAGTTTAGGGTCAATCGGAAGTTCTTGCGATTGTTGTGCCATTCCGGAAAAGGTATAACACAAAATCAAATTCAAAATAAACAATCCTCTTTTCATACGATGTTGTAATTAATAGTTGCTTTGAGTGATAAAATCAGGCAGAATAGCTTGACGATAATCGTAATTTTGCCAGACATTCAACAGTTGTTTCTGTTCATAAATTTCTTTTCCGATTATTCTTTGACTCACACTTTCGGACGATTCTTCCATTAAATCGGTAAAGAAATCTTTTTTCTCCGGGTATTCATCGATTGAGTAATTCGTTATTTCGGCTAATTCGGAAGCTGTTTTTAATGCGACATCAATGCCTCCGAGTAGATCGACCAGACCTAATTCCAATGCTTGTTTACCGGTCCAAACACGACCTTGTCCGATTGCATCGATTTCTTCCTTTGTTTTGTTTCTTCCTTCGGCACAACGATTCAAAAACAGATCATAGCCGCGTTCGATGTAAGTTTGAATAATCAATCCTTCCTCTTCGTTTAATCGGCGGGCGGGTAATAAACCTATTCCGACAAGAGGAATGGAGAGAACATCGTCTCCGAAATTAGCGTGTTTGTTGGTTGATACGCCATCGTAAGAGGCTCCTAATTTTTTCGCCAGTTGAGCTCCGTTGGGGATTATTCCGAAAATACCGATTGAACCCGTTATCGTATTTGGCTCTGCGACAATTTTATCGGCCATGCAAGAAATGTAGTAACCTCCCGATGCCGCATAATCGCCCATGGAAACCACAATCGGTTTCACTTCTTTTAATTCTTTCACCGCATTCCAGATTTGCTCGGAAGCATAAGCGCTTCCTCCGGGGGAATTTACGCGAAAAACGACTGCCTTAACATCTTTATCTTCTTTCAGTTTCGTTAATTCCTTTACAAATTGTTTCGCCGTGATGTTTGTTTTTGAAAATAGTCCGGGAACTTGGTCCGACATGATTTCTCCTTCGGCATACAATACCGCGATTTTATCTTTACTTTCTTTTCTCTTCATTTCGGGAACCGTTGTCATATCTTTCACTCCGGCCAATTGAAGTTTGTCATCCGGGTTTAAGTTGATTTTTTCTTTCAAGTATCGTTCCACTTCGGTGCCGTACTTCAATCCGTCAATTAATTTATATTCAACTACTTTTTCCGGAGAAGCGAAAGTCAGGAACTCATCGGCATATCGGTTCAGTTGTTCCACATTGATTTCTCTGTTTTCGGCGATTCCGGTCAATAAGTTTCCCCAGATGTCGTTTAATAAAGCGATGGACTGTTCGCGGTTGGCATCACTCATTTTCGTTTCGGTATAGGGTTCTACGGCCGACTTAAAAGTACCGACTTTAAATACCTGCATTTCTATTCCCCATCGATTCAATATATCTTTATTGAATTGAATCGATTTGGACAATCCTCTGAAATCGAACATCCCTTGAGGATTCATGTATATTTCGTCGGCTACGGAACAAACATAATAGGAACGATGATTATAATTTTCGCCGTAGGCAATAATAAATTTTCCACTTTCCTTGAAATCGATTAAGGCCTCTCGAACAGGTTGTATAGTAGCATAGCCGGTCATCACGTGTCCGGCATTCAGGTAAATCCCTTTTATATTGTTATTTTCCTTTGCCTTTTTGATTGCCGAAAGTATATCATTTAATCCGAGAGTCGGTATATCCGATTCGGCCGTCAGAAAATCCAAAGGAGATGTATTTTCTCTTTCATTAATAATTCCGGTCAAATCGATTTTCAGAATTGTATTTTTCTTCAAATTGTAAACGGGAGAAGTTCCGAACGAGGCCACTATCCCCATAAATAAAATCAAAGATAACACGGAGAGAACAACGCTTGCGATAATCACTCCCAACGCAGAAGCAAATACCATTTTAAAAAAATCTTTCATTGTGCATTATTATTTGTTTATGATTTAAAAACTATGTTTAATATAGGGAAGCAAAAATACGATAAATGAATATGAATATTCTTGAAATCTTTAATTATCTTCCGAGAATTGTGTTTTTTTATGGAATTTCTTTAGAGATGCAGTCCCGCTGCGTACAGCAAATTTTAAGTTTATCTCTTAATTAGAATCAAGAGACTCTCTTGATTCTAATTAAGACACACTCTTGATTCTAATTAAGAGACACTCTTGATTCTAATTAAGAGACACTCTTTCATTACTAGAAAGAGCAACTCTTTCATTACTAGGAAGAGCGACTCTTTCATTACTAGAAAGAGCAACTCTTTCATTACTAGGAAGAGCGACTCTTTCATTACTAGAAAGAGTAGAAATAGGGCTTACAGGCAAGGAGAGTTGCAATTGCATTATATAATCAAAAGTTTTTATATTTTCTTTGCCGGAAAAGCAAAAAGACGTATCTTTGTCGGCATATAAATGTTAACATTTAAGAAATGACGGACTTTATCTACAATTGTTTTACTATATTTAACACGCAATATTTGTGTGCTACCGATATTTTCTTAAACACACACACACACACACACACACACACACACACACACACACACACACACACACACACACACACA